>JAVVEE010000042.1:0-23950 GCA_032251315.1 Gammaproteobacteria bacterium | reverse complement strand
TCAAGACGCGCTGAGAATACATCCGTGTACGCTCGACAGCAGCATCCCTGCTGCTGACGGTCTTGATTGAAGGGTATCCTTTCCATGCGCCTTGTTAGTAACTCAGGTTTTATGCTTTTTAAAAGTGGGGTATCCAGCTAAATGCTGTGATTTTAACGTGGAAAATATACTTTCGTTAAATTACAATTAGTTGCAATACGCAACGGCCACATACCACTTGCAGCATAACAGGAAAATAATGGAATTTTTATTGTGCTATCAATAAGTTGAATGCACGATAATATTACCGCATTTAGCTGGATACCCCACTTTTAAAAAATGTGAATTCGATTCAAAGCGCATCAACCTTAATAAAAGGTAGGTCGTTGCCATTTTACTCATGCGCTAGGAGTCTGTCGGATTCAGGATGAATTAGCTGCGGAATCGGGAGAGCAGCCAAAATCTCCACGATTTTTCGTTGCGTAGTATAACTATGCGCCTCAAAATCGGGAATAGTGTGCTCACTCTCCCTCGCTTCAATCTCCCTAAACCCGACAGCTTTCCGGCTCTTCCGGGCAGGAATACCGAACGATCTAGTTTTCGTCAAGATCGCCCATGAGGCCGGCAGTATGATAGCCGGCGTCAACGTAGGTTATCTCACCGGTAATGCCGCTCGCCAGACTGGAACAGAGAAAGGCGGCGCAGTTACCGACCTCTTCGATGGTGACATTTCTATGCAGAGGCGCGCTCTGCTCAACATGCTTCAAAATAGTGGCAAAACCGGATATGCCTTTGGCCGCCAGAGTTTTTATCGGACCTGCTGAAATGGCATTGACGCGAATACCTTCGCCGCCCAGAGAATGCGCCAGATAGCGGACATTGGCTTCCAGACTGGCCTTGGCCAGGCCCATGACGTTGTAGCCGGGGAAGGCGCGCACCGCGCCCAGATAACTGAGCGTTAAGATGGCGGCATCCTCACGGTTCTGCATCATGTGGCGACCGGCTTTGGCGATTGCGGCCAGGCTGTAGGAGCTGATGTCATGGGCCTGATTGAAGCCATCGCGTGTCAGGTTATCCAGATAGTCGCCTTCAAGCATTTCCTTGGGCGCAAAAGCCACCGAGTGGATAATGACATCCAGCGATTCCCAGTAGTCATCTAGGTGTTCAAATACGGCTTCTATATCGTCATCTTTTTCCACATCACAGGGGATAATGATGTCCGAATCGCATTCACCGGCAAGTTTTTCCACCCGTTCGCGTAGACGATCGCCCATGTAGGCGAAGGCCAGCTCTGCACCTTCACGATGCATGGCTTTGGCAATGCCCCAGGCAATGGAGCGATTGCTGGCAACACCAAAAATGAGAACGCGTTTTCCACTCATAAAACCCATAAGACTAACTCCAAGAAAAAAAGTACTGTAAACTGTGAGGCCTCAATGTTAGGCGGATTTTACAGCTAAAAGCAACCATAAAAATCATGCGTCATCGCGTATTTCAGCAATTATTCAAAATTCTAATTCTTCCCTGTTGCCTGCTCTGTTCAACGGCGGTATCGGCTGTGCCCGCCATGGGTATGGGCTATGAGCCCAAATATCAGGCGGGTTTCAAGCACTTTGATTATGTCAATCCAGATGCCGAGACGGGCGGTGAACTGGTGCTTTCAGGTCTGGGTACGTTCGACAGCCTGAATCCATTTCTGCTTAAAGGACTTTCGGCGGATGGCCTGAGTCTGCTGGTTTTCGAATCGCTACTGGAGAAAAGTCTGGACGAACCTTTTAGCGCCTACGGCCTGATTGCCGATGATTTTGTACTCGCCGAAGATGGTTTGTCAGTCACTTTTCACATCAACCCGGAAGCGCGTTTTTCTAATGGCAGCCCGATAAAAGCAGCCGATGTAAAATTTTCTTTTGACACCCTGATGAGCAAAGCCGCGCATCCCCAGTTTCGTATCTACTACGAGGATGTAGCATCGGTCAGTGTGGTCGATGAATTGACCGTGCGTTTCAATTTCAAGCGTAAAAATCGCGAGCTGCATATGATCGTGGGCGAGGTTCCGGTTTTTTCCAGCGACTGGCTGGGTGGGCAGGATTTTGCGCTGACTGATGATATCAGGCCCATCAGCAGTGGCCCTTATATTGTCGATCAGTACGAACGTGGCAAGTACATTCGCTATAAACGCAATCCGGATTACTGGGCGGCTGATCTGCCGGTGCGCAAAGGCATGTACAACTTTGATCGCGTCACTTATAAATATTATAAAGATTCGGCCATCGCGCTCGAAGCCTTCAAAGCCGGCGAGTTTGATTTCTTTTTTGAAAATTACTCCAAGCGCTGGGCACGCTCCCACGTCGGCCCCAAATATGAGTCGGGCGAAATTATAAAAATAGAACTCCAGCATAGTAACAATGCCGGCATGCAGGGTTTTGCCATTAACACCCGGCGGGATCGTTTCCAGGATGTCCGGGTGCGCCGGGCTCTGTCTCTGGCCTATGATTTTGCCTGGGCCAACGATCACCTTTTTTATAATCAGTATGTGCGTTGTGACAGCTATTTCAGCAACAGCGAGCTGGCTGCCCGCGGTTTGCCGGAAGGCGAGGAACTGGCGTTGTTGAATAACTTCCGCGAGCAGTTACCGGAAGAAGTTTTTACCCGGGAATGGCAGCCATCTTCGACTGAGGAAAAAGGCGCGCTCCGAGAGAATTTGAAACAGGCGCGTGATCTGCTGAAACAGGCGGGATGGTCTGTCCGGGACGGCATACTGAAAAACGACAAGGGCGTTGTTTTTAATATAGATGTGCTGCTGGTGCAAAAAGGCTTCGATCGCATACTCGCCCCCTACGCACGCAACCTTAAAAAACTGGGCATCGAAATGAGTTACCGTACAGTGGATTCATCCCTGTATAAGCGAAGAATCGACACCTATGATTTTGACATGGTGGTCACCAGCTTTCCGGCCTCGGTGTCGCCGGGCAACGAACTGAAACACCGCTTTCACTCCCAGTCTGCCGACACGACGGGCACCAGTAACTTGCCGGGCATTGCCGACCCGGTGGTTGACGCTTTGATCGAGCACGTTATTAATGCAGAAGATCGCCGGCAATTAGTCATCGCCTCACGGGCGCTGGATCGTGTGCTGCTGTTTGGTGAATATCTGGTGCCGAACTGGTATATCGACAAGCACCGCATTGCCTACCGTAACAAGTTTGCTTACCCGCAAACCCTGCCTTTGTATTACGATCCGATTACCTGGTTGATTAAAGCGTGGTGGATAAAGCCGGCAGCATCTGAACCCGTGATCCAACCCTGAGTCATTCATGTTCGCCTACATTCTTAAACGCCTGTTATTGATGATCCCGACGCTGTTCGGCGTTATGCTGATTACCTTTGCGGTGACTCAGTTTGTCCCCGGTGGTCCGGTCGAACAGCTGGTCAGTCAGCTGGAAGGTAACGCTGTCAGCGGCGAGGCCAGTAGCGGAACGCAGGGACTGTACCGCGGGGCCACAGGTCTGGACGAGGAATACATCAAGGAAATACGCGAGCTTTATGGTTTCGATAAACCGGTGTACGAACGTTTCACCACCATGCTCGGCAATTATATGCGTTTCGATTTTGGCGACAGTTATTTCCATAACCGCTCGGTGATCGAGCTGATGGCCTCCAAGCTCCCGGTGTCGATCAGCCTGGGGGTGTGGACCTTCTTTATCGTATACCTTACCTGCATCCCTCTGGGTATTGCCAAAGCGGTGCGTGACGGCAGTTTTTTTGATGTCGCCAGCAGCACTTTAATTTTGATCGGCTACTCCATACCCGGCTTTGTGCTCGGCATTACCCTGCTGGTTTTTTTCGGCGGCGGCAGTTTTTTCGATGTCTTCCCGTTACGCGGCCTGGTCTCGGACAACTGGGAAACCCTCTCCTGGGGCGACAAGATTCTCGATTATCTCTGGCACATGGTGCTGCCGATTATCGCCTCGGTGATCGGCAGCTTTGCGGTGATGACCATGCTGACCAAAAACAGTTTTATCGAAGAGATCAGAAAACAGTATGTGCTGACCGCGCGCGCCAAGGGTCTGTCGGAAAACACCGTGCTGTACCGTCATGTATTCCGCAATGCCATGATCCCGCTGGTGACCGGATTTCCGGCGGCATTCATCGGTGCATTTTTTACCGGCAGCCTGCTGATTGAAACCATTTTCTCTCTGGATGGTTTGGGGCTGCTGTCTTACGAGTCGGTACTGAAGCGCGATTACCCGGTGGTGCTGGGGTCGCTTTTTCTGTTTACCCTGATAGGGCTGGTGGCGAAACTGCTGGCCGATATCAGTTACGTGTTGATCGACCCGCGCATTCATTTCGAGTCGGTGGATCGTTGAGGCCATGAACAAGGATTTCTACATCACTCCCGGGCAGCGTTCATGGTTGCGCTTCAAGGGCAATCGACGCGGTTATGTCAGCCTGTGGCTGTTCAGTATATTATTCATATTGAGTCTGTTTGCAGAAGTGCTGCTTAATGACAAACCGCTGCTGGTCAATTATCAGGACGACTATTATTTCCCCTTTCTGGTCTCTTATCCCGAAACTACGTTCGGCGGAGATTTTGAAACCGAGGCCGATTACACCGACGAGTATGTGCGTGAACAGATCACACAGGGTGACAACTGGGTCATCGATCCGCCGGTTAGATTCAGCTACGACACCATTAATTTTACCAGCGATGCGGCTAATCCTGCGCCACCTTCTGCGGATAATCTTATCGGCACCGATGATCGTGGCCGCGATGTTTTAAGCCGGCTGGTTTATGGTTTCAGGTTATCGGTTTTATTTGCCTTCGCCCTGACCGCACTGGGCGTGGTCATCGGCATTTTCATGGGCGCCATACAGGGTTATTTTTCGGGCAAAACCGACCTGTTTATGCAGCGTCTTATCGAAGTCTGGTCATCAATGCCGGAACTGTATCTGCTGATTATTTTCGCTTCGATTTTTCAGCCCAGTATCTGGTTGCTGCTGGTTTTACTCTCTCTGTTTGGCTGGATGGGTCTGTCTGATTATGTGCGCGCCGAATTTCTGCGCGGCAGGAACATGGATTATGTACGCGCCGCCAAAGCCATGGGCTTGAGTGACTTCGCCATCATGCGGCACCATCTGCTGCCCAACAGCCTGACCCCGGTGATTACTTTCCTGCCGTTCCGCATCAGTGGTTCGATTCTGGCCCTGACCAGCCTGGATTTTCTCGGGCTGGGAGTGCCGCCGACGACCCCGAGTCTTGGCGAGCTGCTGGCTCAGGGTAAGGAGAATATCGAAGCCTGGTGGTTGTCACTGGGTGCCTTTGTGGTGCTGGTGGGAACCTTGATGCTGCTGATCTTTATCGGTGAAGCGCTGCGCGAAGCCATGGACACCCGAAAAAATTAATATCATGCACAAGCTCCTTCAGGTAGAAAATCTCAGCGTTACTTTCAAAACCCAGGGCGGGGATATCGAAGCGGTGCGCGATGTCAGCTTTGCCATCAATCAGGGCGAAACGCTGGCCATCGTCGGTGAATCCGGTTCCGGGAAATCGGTGACCGCGCTCTCATTGTTAAAGCTTCACGACGAAAGGCGCGTGCACTATCCCGATGGCAAAATCATTTATCAGCATAATGGCCAGTCAAAGGATCTGATGAGATTGAGCGATAAGGCCATGCAGGCGATCAGGGGCAGTGACATCTCCATGATATTTCAGGAGCCCATGAGTTCGCTCAATCCAGTATCCACCGTGGGCGCACAGATTGAGGAGGTTCTGCTGCTGCACACCAGTTTGGGCAGAGCAGAAGCCAGGCGACGGGCCATAGAGCTGCTGGACAGAGTCGGCATTCGCAGTCCCGAGCGCCAGCTCAACAGTTTTCCCCACGCCCTCTCCGGCGGCCAGCGGCAGCGCGTCATGATCGCGATGGCGCTGGCCTGCAAACCGGCCTTGCTGATTGCCGATGAGCCAACCACCGCCCTTGATGTCACCATTCAGCAGCAGATTCTTGATCTGCTAGTCGATCTGAAAACGGAATTCGACATGTCGGTGCTGTTCATTACCCATGACCTGAATCTGGTCAGACGCTACGCGCAGCGGGTATGTGTGATGCAGCAGGGGAAAATCGTAGAGCAGGGCGAGACCGCTGATATTTTCAGCCGGCCTCAGCACGAATATACCCGGTATCTGTTGCAGAGCGAGCCGGATCAACGCATTGTTGAGATCGAGCCGTCCTCCGAAATGGTGGTGAGTGCAGTCAATGTGCGCTGCCATTTCCCTATCTATAAGGGTTTCTTCAAGCATCAGATCGATGTGGTCAAGGCGGTGGACGATATCAGTCTCACACTGCACAAGGGCGAAACGCTGGGCATCGTCGGGGAATCCGGCTCCGGCAAAACCACTCTGGGCATGGCTTTGTTGCGCCTGACTGACTCCACGGGGGATATCTATTTTGGCAAGGATAAAATATCCGGATTCCGTGAAAAAGAGATCAGGCCTCTGCGGCGTCACTTCCAGGTGGTTTTTCAGGATCCGTTTTCCTCCCTGTCGCCGCGCATGACGGTGGAGCAGATCATCAGTGAAGGCTTGAAGCTGCATTTTCCCGAACTGGATCAGACGCAGAGACTGGCTCGAATATACACGGTGCTGGAAGATGTGGGGCTGGGCAAAGAGGTATTGTGGCGCTATCCGCACGAGTTTTCAGGCGGGCAGCGCCAGCGTATTGCCATCGCCAGAGCGGTCATTCTCGAGCCGGAGGTGATGTTGCTGGACGAGCCGACCAGCGCGCTGGATGTTTCGGTGCAGAAGCAGGTGCTAAGCCTGCTGGCAAATCTACAGAAAAAGCACGGCCTGAGCTATATTTTTATCAGTCACGATTTAAGAGTGATTCGGGCCATGTCCCATCGTGTTATAGTCATGAAAGAGGGTAAAATCGTTGAGCAAGGTTTGGTCAACGACGTGCTGGATCAGCCTCAGCAGGGCTACACCAGAGCGCTGGCACAGGCCGCCATTTGTCCATAACGGGCTATCTTCCATTAATAAAATCAGGTTTTTAGGGAATTAAACCGGATTGTCCCTGTCAATTGTAAAGTAATGTAACCTATTATTGACTGTTTTCATGGGTAATTCATACAATCATAGCCGTAAACTATGTTCATTATAGAAATTTAAATTTTGGGGTTAAATATTATGAAATTATCTACAAAAGGACGTTATAGCGTCACAGCAATGTTGGATTTGGCAATTCACGATAAAGCGGGCCCGGTAACATTGGGTGATATTTCACAGTGTCAGGGTATTTCACTCTCTTACCTTGAGCAGTTATTTTCGAATTTACGTAAAGCGGGACTGGTAAAAGGTGTGCGCGGTCCAGGTGGCGGCTACCGACTGGCTCAGCCTGCTAACAAAATCACTATTGCTCAGATTATTCGCGCTGTCGATGAAAAAGTCGATGTCACCAACTGCAAGGGTGAAGCTGACTGTCAGCAGGGCGAACGTTGCCTGACTCACGAGCTGTGGTCCGATCTGAGTGACCGTCTGTACCGTTTTCTGGACGGCATCACGCTGGCGCAATTCGTTGACCGTCCGGGTATACCCGAGCTGTCCATGCAGCGTGACAAGAGTATCGGCCGTTTCGTTTTAGCACGCAAACAGGCTGAAGCCATTAGTCAGGGCCTGGTCTAGCTCCTCAAGAAGTCGAATTTGTTTCATTTTTTATAGGGTTGAATGGCAGAATCTATCGAATTTGCACACTAAATTAGACTTTTTAAGAATAAAAAGCCCGCAATAGCGGGCTTTTTTTGTGGCTGACGTCGGCAGAAGTTATAATACGCTCCTTTTATTTTCTTACTGGGGAATACACGTGCTTGAGTCTTATCGCAAACATGTCGCAGAACGTCAATCAGAAGACCTACCGCCATTGCCGCTGAATGCCGAGCAAGTGGCTGAGCTGATTGAACTGATCAAAAATCCACCTGCGGGTGAAGCCGATTTCCTGCTTGATCTGCTGGTTAATCGGGTTCCACCCGGCGTTGATCAGGCGGCTTATGTGAAAGCGGCATTTCTGGCCGATGTTGCTCATGGCAATGCCCCCTGCGAGCTAATCTCACCGGTTCGTGCCACTGAGTTGCTCGGCACCATGCTGGGCGGTTATAACATCCAGCCCCTGATTGAATTGCTGGATATTGAAAACGTTGCCGATGCCTCCGCTAGCGCGTTATCGCATACTCTACTTATTTATGATGCCTTCCACGATGTTGCAGACAAAATGGCCGCCGGGAATGAATATGCCGCACGTGTGATACGTTCCTGGGCGGAGGCGGAATGGTTTACTTCGCAGCCTAAACTAGCCGAAGAGATCACCGTGACTGTCTATAAGGTGCCCGGTGAGACCAATACCGATGACCTGTCACCCGCAACCGAAGCCTGGAGTCGTCCTGATATTCCATTGCACGCCAAGTCCATGTTGGTGAGCAAAATGGCCGATGAGCCCAAAAGCCCCATTGAAACCATCAATGATTTAAAACAAAAGGGGCATCCGGTGGTCTATGTCGGTGACGTGGTCGGTACTGGTTCCTCGAGAAAATCGGCAATCAACTCGGTACTCTGGCACATGGGTAATGAAATTCCTTTTGTGCCCAATAAGCATGAAGGCGGCGTCATTCTGGGTGGCAAGATTGCGCCCATTTTCTTCAACACCGCTGAAGACTCAGGCGCCCTGCCGATTGAGTGCGATGTCGACAACATGCATACCGGTGATGTGATTCGCATTCGTCCTTATGATGGCGTCATTCTGAGCGAAGCCGGTGAAGAGATCTGCAAATTTAATTTGCGCCCCACCACCATGCCCGATGAGATGCGCGCCAACGGCCGCATCCCGCTGATCATTGGCCGGGGTTTAACCGATAGAGCCAGAACCCTGCTGGGTGAAGGTCCCTCTGATGTTTTCCTGAGACCGGAAACCGGCGTAGATACGGGCAAAGGCTTCACCCAGGCGCAGAAAATTGTCGGCATGGCCTGTGGCGTTGAAGGGGTTCGCCCCGGCACCTATTGTGAACCGAAAATGACCACCGTGGGTTCACAGGACACTACCGGCGCGATGACCCGCGACGAGCTGAAAGAGCTGGCCTGCTTAGGTTTTTCTGCGGATCTGGTTATGCAGAGCTTCTGTCATACCGCCGCCTACCCCAAGCCGGTGGATATAAATCTCCAGCATGAGCTGCCCGATTTCATGCATACGCGCGGTGGTGTTTCGCTGCGCCCCGGTGACGGCATCATTCACTCCTGGCTGAATCGGATGATACTGCCGGATACCGTCGGCACCGGCGGCGACTCGCATACCCGTTTCCCGCTGGGCATCAGTTTTCCGGCGGGCTCCGGCCTGGTCGCTTTTGCCGCAGCACTGGGGGTAATGCCCCTGGATATGCCCGAATCGGTGCTGGTGCGCTTTAAGGGCGAAATGCAGCCCGGCGTGACCCTGCGTGATCTGGTCAATGCCATTCCCTATGTGGCGATCCAGAAAGGCTTACTGACCGTGGAGAAGAAAGGCAAGAAAAATGTCTTCAACGGCCGCGTGCTGGAAATTGAAGGCCTGCCCGATTTGAAAGTGGAGCAGGCTTTCGAGCTCTCCGATGCCTCGGCAGAACGCTCGGCCAACGGCTGCACCATTAGACTGGGCAAAGCGCCCATTATCGAATATTTGAACTCTAATGTAACTTTGCTGAAATGGATGATTGCCAATGGTTACGAAGACAAGCGCACCCTCGCGCGTCGCATTCAGGCCATGGAAGCATGGCTGGCTGATCCGCAATTGATCGAAGCGGATGCCGATGCCGAGTATGCGGAAATTATTGAAATCGATCTGAACGAAATCAAAGAGCCGATTCTGGCCTGCCCCAATGACCCTGATAATGTGAAAACCCTGTCCGAAGTTGCCGGCGTGAAAGTTGATGAAGTCTTCATCGGTTCATGCATGACCAACATCGGCCATTATCGCGCCGCAGGAAAAGTGCTCGAAGGCGTCACCTCACTGCCGACCCGCATGTGGATCGTGCCGCCGACAAGAATGGACGAACGCCAGCTAAGGGAAGAGGGCATCTATAATATCTTCGGCAAGGCGGGTGCGCGCACAGAGATTCCGGGCTGTTCCTTATGCATGGGTAATCAGGCACGGGTTGCCGATAACGCCACCGTGGTTTCGACCTCAACGCGTAACTTCCCCAATCGCCTGGGCAATAATGCGGATGTCTATCTGGGCTCCGCCGAGCTGAGTGCAGTGGCGGCGAAACTGGGGCATATTCCCAGCAAAGAGGAGTACATGGAAGGCGTGCAACATATCAATGCCGCTTCCGCCGAGATCTATCGCTATCTGAATTTCCACGAGCTGGCGGAATACAAAAGTGTTGCCGATGGTGTCGAGGTGAAATTTTCCTAGTCCGATGAAAATGCTTCTGTTCATTGCAGGCGGCGGTGCCCTGGGCGCGGTGCTTCGTTACGGTGCCTCGCAGGGCGTGTACAGTCTGCTCGGGCGCGGCTTTCCCTACGGCACGCTGTTTGTTAATGTCACCGGCTCGCTGCTAATAGGTGTGCTGAGCATCGTCCTGCTGGAGCGCTTTAATGTCGGCGCCGAGTGGCGCGCGGCAATTCTGGTTGGCGTGCTGGGTTCGTACACCACCTTTTCAACATTCTCATTCGAGACACTGAACCTGCTCGAGCAGGGCGATATCATGCGCGCTATGGCGAATATCGTGTTCAGTGTTATTGTCTGTTTAATCGCCGTCTGGATCGGCGTGAGCATAGGGCGACAATTATGAAAGTTACCGTTGCACGTATTTATGTCACCGAAGGACGGCATGTTCATCAGAAAATATTCGAGCGTCTGCACGATGAGCATAAAGTAAAAGGCGTCACCATGTTTCGCGGTGTCGCCGGTTTTGGCGAGTCGGGTGAAACCCACTTTAGTCATCTGCTGGACATCTCTTTTGATATGCCCGTTGTCATCGAGTTTTTTGATGAAGAGGAGCAAGTGCGTCAGGCTCTGGAATCGCTGTCTGACTTAACTTTTTCGTGTCGTGTTATTACTTTTCCGGCTGAGCTTTCTTAGTCTGGTTGTTTACTTATTTATTCGGATAATCATAAAAAATGCTTGACCCAAAATTAATTCGCACTGACCCTCATGGCGTGGCGGAACAGCTGAAAAAACGCGGTTATGAACTTGATGTGGCCCTGATTGAGCTATTGGAAAAGAACCGCAAGGATTGCCAGATTCGCACCGAGCAATTTCAGAACGAGCGCAACAGCAAATCGAAAATGATCGGTAAGGCCAAGGCTGCCGGTGAAGATATTCAGTCCCTGCTGGATGAAGTCTCGGGTCTGGGTGAGGCCCTGAATCTTGCAAAAGTTCAGCTGGACGATGTACAGCAACAGATCGATGCTATTTTATGGTCCTTGCCAAATCTTCCCCATGAAAGCGTGCCGGTAGGCAGGAACGAAAACGACAATGTTGAAATTCGTCGCTGGGGCGAACCCGCGACATTTAAGTTTGCAGTGAAAGACCATGTTGATCTGGGTTCAGGTCAGGGGCTGGATTTTGAAACTGCAACCAAATTAACCGGCACGCGATTTGTGGTGATGCGCGGTGCCATGGCAAAACTGCATCGTGCACTGACGCAATTTATGCTCGACCTGCACACCCGCGAACACGGTTACGAAGAGGTGTATGTGCCGTACATCGTCAATCGCGACAGTTTGCGGGGCACCGGCCAGTTACCCAAGTTTGAAGAGGACCTGTTTTGTGTTGATGCTGAAGCCGGTTACTACCTGATTCCCACCGCGGAAGTGCCTGTGACCAATCTGGTGCGCGATGAAATTATTGATGCGCAGAATCTGCCCATCAAACTCACTAGTCATACACCCTGTTTTCGTTCGGAAGCGGGCTCCTACGGTAAGGATACCCGCGGCATGATTCGTCAGCATCAATTCGAAAAAGTTGAAATGGTGCAACTGGTCAAGCCGGAAAATGCCTGGGAAGCGCTGGAAGAATTAACCGGACATGCGGAAGCGGTGCTGCAAAAACTGAAGCTGCCTTACCGGGTGATGAATCTATGCACCGGTGACATCGGCTTCTCCGCCGCAAAAACCTATGATCTGGAAGTCTGGCTGCCCGGCCAGGAGGCCTACCGGGAAATTTCATCATGCAGCTGTTTTGGCGATTTCCAGGCGCGCCGTATGCAGGCGCGCTGGCGCAATCCGGAAAAAGGCAAGCCGGAACTGATCAACACCGTCAACGGCTCGGGGCTGGCAGTCGGTCGTACGCTGGTGGCAGTGCTGGAAAATTATCAGCAGGCCGACGGCAGCATCGCTGTTCCCGAGGTGCTGCAGCCCTACATGGGCAATACCAGGGTTGTTTAAGTGGTTTTATGATCTCGGTCAATAAGCAAAAATCTATATAGGTCAATAATACCGCGGCTTTAAACCTCGGCATCATGCCGAAGCAAAATCGTCTATGTCAGAGTGAATGAGTCGCTGTTTTTCACTTATGGATGCACAGGTGGTCGCCTCACTGACTGCTTTCACAAGGACTCCCATTAGCGGAGACAAATGAGCCAAAAACTTCGTTACGCTTGAACTGCGGATTGATTATGTGCGCATGACTATATTGTTATCCCGCGCCGTCTTTAAGAAATGATAAATTACAAAATAAATTAAGTGAGAGATCTTTAATGAATCCACAGATGATATATATCATTGATGATGAGCAGGAAACAGCGGATATGCTGGGTGAATTTGTCGCTCTGATGGGATGCAAGGTCAAAACATACACAAAAGCAACCCGGTTCTTTGAAGAGAACGATGCATGCATCGAGAATTCTGTGCTTATATTAGACCTTAATATGCCGGGGATGGACTGTATTGAAGTAATGCGTCGGCTGGCTGAAAGAGACTGCACGCTGCCTATCGTTCTTATGAGTGGTTATGATTCAGGCGTGCTTCACTCAGCAGAGCAACTAGCCAAAGCGCATTCACTTAGAATCATAGCGACACTTAATAAACCGTTCCAGTTCCAGAATCTGAAGGATATTCTTCAGGGGGCATAGCTATATCAAGCTGAATGAAGCACCGACTTATGAAAAAATAAGTTACAGATTACGGTAAGTGAGCTGGAGGATGCGTTGCTTAACAAGGAATTCATATTACATCACCAGCCACAAATTGATATTGAAAGCGCTTCATTGTCCAGTGTTGAGGCGCTGGTACGCTGGCAGCATCGCGAGTACGGCCTGATTTATCCTGATCAGTTTATCTCGCTGGCGGAAGAAAACGGCTTAATCAGTGACATGACCGGACAGATTATCAAGCAGACCGTAGAGCAAACCTTAATCTGGAAAGCGGAAAACCTGATCATACAGGTTTCAGTTAATATCTCTGCGGTAACTATCGCCTCGCTGAAAGGATGCCCTTCAATCAAGACGCGCTAAGAATACATCCGTGTACGCTCGGCAGCAGCATCCCTGCTGCTGACGGTCTTGATTGAAGGGTATCCTTTCCATGTGTTTTGTTAGTATAAAGCTGTACGATGCTCAATTTTCCTCCCGCTTAATATTAAGGTTTTTTATTAATCCATGGCTGGCTGTATAATCAGTGCATGAATACCTCTTCCACAAGCCTTTATACACCCGAATCTGTCCGGCGTATTGATCACAATGCCATACAGGTTCACGGCATCGCCGGCAATAGTCTGATGCGCAAAGCCGGCAAAGCGGTGCTTGATGTGTTGCTGAAAAATTATCCTCGGGCTAAAACCATTCTGGTGTTATGCGGTTCCGGAAATAATGCCGGCGACGGTTATGTGATTGCGCGCCTGGCTCAGCAACACGGTCTGATGGTTAGCGTTGTCAGTCTGGTCAATCCCGATGCGCTTCAGGGCGATGCGCGTCAGGCCTATGAACACTGGCGTGAAACCGCCGAGCTATCAGCCAATGATGAAAGTCTGGTCAGCAATGCGGATGTGATCATTGATGCTCTGCTGGGAACCGGTCTGCAACGCAACGTTGAGGCAAAATGGAAGCGATGGATCGATCTTGTTAATGATTCTGATAAGCCGGTCATCGCCGTTGATGTGCCCTCCGGTCTTGACGCTTTAACCGGCACTATAAAAGGCGCGGCCATCAACGCAAATATCACCGTCACTTTTATCGCGCTAAAAGCGGGGCTGTTTACCGCCAGCGGTAAAGCCTGTTGTGGTGAAATCGTGTTCGATGCCCTGTCACTGCCAGATGTAATTTATGAAGGGGAGACGCCCGTCGCTGAACTGTTGCTTGATGGTCATCAGTTACCCGAGCGTCGCCATGATTCACACAAGGGCATGTACGGTCACGTGCTGGTAATCGGCGGTAATCAGGGCATGCCGGGGGCGGTAATACTCGCAGCCAGAGCCGCATTGCGAAGTGGTGCCGGCAGGGTCAGTGTGGTCACACAACCCGGCCATATTGCTGCTGTTGCCGTGGCCTGTCCCGAAGCCATGGTGCATGGCAGTGTTAATGGCGAGCTGGCCGTGGCGTTGGCTGAAAATGTCTCCGTTGTTGTCATTGGGCCCGGGCTGGGGCGCGATGCCTGGGCGCACCGTTTACTGATGCAGGTGGTTACACTTGATCTGCCGATAGTGCTGGACGCAGATGCATTGAACATTATCGCTGAAAAAAATATTCAGATTAAAGGCCCGCATATAATGACCCCGCACCCCGGTGAGGCGGCGCGCTTACTGTCGACTGACACCGCCGCCGTTCAGGCAGACCGTTTCGACGCCATCCGGCGACTGCATAATTTACAAAAAGGGGCCATGGTTTTAAAAGGTTCGGGCACACTGGTTTTTGATGGGCAACAGCTTGGCGTCTGTCCCTACGGTAATCCGGCCATGGCCGTTGCCGGCATGGGCGATGTGCTAAGCGGCGTCATTGCAGCGCTGGTGGCGCAGGGCATGGCGTTGAATCAGGCAGCATCTGCCGGGGTCTGCGTCCATGCCCGGGCGGGCGATCTGGCTGCTGGTAGCGATGTGCGCGGTGTGCTGGCGACAGAGGTGATCGAAAAAATCAGGGCGGTGATCAATGAGGGGCAGTAAACAAGTCTCCATGTTCATGGATTCGGAAGCCAGTTTGGAGGCATTCGCTGTAAAGCTGGCACAAGCCTCGAACCTTGACCTGGTGATTTTTCTGCACGGTGATCTGGGCGCGGGAAAAACCACCTTTGCCCGCGGATTTCTTCGTGGTTGCGGCTATCAGGGCGTAGTCAAAAGCCCAACTTATACGCTGGTCGAACCTTATTCTGTGGGCGCTGAAAAAAACGTCTATCACTTCGATCTGTACCGACTCGCCGATGGCGAGGAGCTTGAATTCGCAGGGATCAGAGATTACTTCGACGGCCAGTCAGTCGCTCTGATCGAGTGGCCGGAAAAGGCCGAAGGTTACCTGCCGGAGCCGGATATAATTTGCCGTTTAGACTATGTCCAGCAGGGTCGGCAGCTCACTGCCACCGCCGTAACCGCCAAAGGCAATGCGGTAATACTGCAGTTAGCAGGTGATTAATCACTCGAGCAAAGTACTGTATCTATATAAAAATATTGGGAAAATGCTTGCATTGTTCCGAGAAATAGCCAAACTGTAGTTACTTAATTCTTTTGGGCACGATGACAGGCTTCCGAAAAATGGGAAAAGATCGTCGAAAATTTCTAAAGCAGCTGGTAGGCATCAGTGGCGTCGCGGGTTTATCCGGCTTCAGCACATTATCGTATGCCGGTTCTGCTAAAGCTCAAATACAAAACATTCGACTGTCTAAAAATAATGGATACGTGCGGCTGGTATTCGACCTGGATCGCTCTATCCAGCATACTGTTTTTTCGTTGCATGAGCCGGAACGGGTTGTACTCGATCTGAAAAACGCCGATATGCTGCACGGCCTGGTTGACATGGTTCAGGCGAATTCACTGATTCGAGGCATTCGCAGCGGCATTCAAAATGGTCACGATCTACGGGTTGTTTTTGATCTGTATGATCAGGTGACACCACGAAGCTTTCTCCTGGGGCCGGCAGGCGATGCCGGGCACCGACTGGTGCTCGATCTGCATGGTTTGGAGGCTTCAGCAAAAAATACAGCGAAAACAAACCATGTCGAAACCGCACCTAAAAAACCCTTGCGCGACGTCATCATCGCGATTGATGCCGGTCATGGTGGCAAGGATCCCGGTGCGACGGGACGAAGTGGTACCCATGAAAAAACCATCACGCTTCAGCTGGCCAGAAAGCTCGAAAAACTGATCAATGCTCAACAAGGCATGAAAGCTGTACTAACACGAAAGGATGATCGCTTCCTGAAATTGCGCGAGCGCATTACCATCGCCACCAAAAACAATGCAGACATGATGATCTCACTGCACGCCGACTCCTTCCCCGATCCGCGTGCACGAGGCTCTTCCGTGTATGCTTTGTCCATAGGCGGAGCCACTTCAGAGACCGCACGCATGCTGGCGAAAAATGAAAATGCCTCAGATATGTTATTTGGTGATTCTTCACTGGCCGTTGATGATGCCATGGTCAACGAAGTGCTGTTTGATCTGTCGATGACCGGCAACATTCAGTCCAGCCTGGATATCGGCGATGAGATTCTCAGGCAGATCGGCACTGTCAATCATGTGCATAAAAAGGTGGTGCAACAGGCCGGATTCGCTGTGCTCAAAGTGCCCAATACGCCTTCAATTTTATTGGAAGCGGCATTTCTCTCCAATCCGCGTGAAGAAAAAAACCTGCGCAGCTCGGCGCATCAGCAAAAAATGGCCAAGGCAATCAGCCGTGGTGTAAGCAGTTACTTCCTGCGAAAAGCACCTCCGGGCACCTGGCTCTCTGAAGCTGTTATGGATTACAAAGTCAAATCGGGCGATAGTCTGAGCGTAATTGCAAATAGATATAATACCAGTGTAGAAGCTCTACGATCACGTAACGCGTTGCAGTCGAATAGCCTGAATGCAGGCCAGGTTTTGAAAATCCCGGTGAGTTAATCATAGCCGGCGGCATGGGAAAATAAAAACATAAAACTCACATTACCTGCTTAATGGCCCCGAAAGGGGCCGTTTATTTGCGTGTGTACTAATGAAAAAAACTTTTTTCACCGCAGAGGCGCAGAGAAAAAAACCCGGTTTTTATTAAATCATTCAATATTAATAGTGCGCGGATTTTAGTCATAAGTGCGCCACGTTGTAAAAAGTGGGCCAGTGGGTACACTCACCGGTCGACTGCTTCCAGATTGAAATCAATGCCATTGATGAATGGCTCGTCTGCTTTGAGCGTAATAGGTTCTTCAGCTATTGCGCGTAAACCCAGCTTATTCAGTTGCTGCTCAGAAATGCGTACTCGGTAATCACCCAGCGGAAGTTTGCTGAGAATATAGAAACCATCGTAGGCAGTCTCGGTGGTCGCAATAACCCTGTCGTTCAGGTCAACTACTTCGACGCTGACGCGTCCGACACCAAACTGCCGTCCATTCTGGCTCAGGTTAACCGTGCCATCAATTTCCCCGCTAGTGAAGATGGGGAAGTCGACCTGTATAGCATGACCGGGTCTGGGCACAATCTGCACGCCATCTACAGCCGCTATCCATAAAGGATCGGTTAATGATTCCGGTGCAATGGTGACATTGGTCGGGTTATGGGCAGGAATGCCGGTGATAAATAAAATGCCATCATCATCTGATCTCCCATTGTGATAGCCGCCGTTTATACGAACGCCAATGTCTTCAATGGGCACATCATCGCCATTGAAAATGCCATCCTGGTTCGAATCGATGAAGAAACGCGCCGAGATACTGCCGTGATTGGCCAGTGTGCGTGAATCCTGCTGCCAGCGTTCACCTCTGGGTTCGTAACCGAAGCCCACTGAAAAGCTGACATCGAGATTAATCTCGTTGTCAGTGTTGTAACGGGCGCCGAAACTCAGGCTGTATTTGCCGGATAGTTTGTGTGCTAAAGCACTGTATTCAGTCAGATCCTGTTGCAGTGAGTGATTAATGCCAAAGCTGAAACGGTAATCTTCGTAGGGTCCGGGGTCCAGCGTCAGGGCAACGTTGGTGAGTTCTGTTTCAGGTTTGAGCGAATAACCCAGGGTGTTACGTATTCTGATCTGATTGATGTTAGTACTTAATTGAAAGAGGCCATTGGTTGTGGCCGGTTGTCCCGTCACCTGCTGATTGGTCAGAAGGTTAGTGACCGCCACCCCGCGTGTGCTCATTGAAATCTGATTGGTGATTTCAAATAATTCGCCACCCGTTGCATATTCGTCACGTCTAAAACCAAATGCAACCGGGATGCGCGGCAAAAATGAAGGCGGTATGGCAGTGTCAATTCGAAGCAGACTACTGCGGCTTATTTCTGTTGAGCTGGGCCGGTATTCCTCACTGAAAAAATCACTCAGGTAGACATCACGAAAACCAATAATGGTGTTGTCTATGCGTGTCTGCAAATCAATTTCAATGGCATTGCCGCTTTCCGAGTCGCTGATAACCGAGGCGGATGCCAATAGTGCATCCCAGTACCCGGTTAATTTTGCTCTCAGGTAATTGTGCTGCACCACTTCAGTCGCTTCCTGCAGCGGGATGCTGACAACATTAAACGTACTCGACAGATTTCTGCTGAGACCATAATCATACTGGGCGGTTGTTCGTTGTCCTCCCAGATCATCAGTGGTAGTTGATGCCCGGTAATAATGTTTGCCCTGTTTAGTCAGGGCCTGACTTAACTGGAAAAGTTTGGTTTCTTCCTGAACCTCACCCTTTGGTCCGTAAAAAACCAGACGGAAGTGATTGTTGCCAAACAGCAGTGGCACGTTCTGGAAATCGTACTGGCCGTTGACGGCTGATTTTTGGTAACCAATTAATGCATTGTTTCGATAGAGTTCAACTTCCCAGCCCGGTAACAGCGCTCCGATAAAGCGATGACGGTCATATTCGGTTTGCATACCGACCGGGTAATTGCTGACGGTTATGCCGGGTTCAAGCTCCCCGGGCAGATTGATCAGTCCGACGCGCGGCTCAACCACATGGCCAAATTGATATTCACGCGCGTTCAGGGGGCCGAGCAAATTACCGCCGGCATCGGTGCGGCCAAAGGTGACACGGAAATCGTCAATGCCCTCCCGATCGTTGGCAGCCAGAAACCAGGCTGACTCATGCTGCATGAGATCGGCGGTGGCGTAAGTAATAGAGTTGAAGGTGGTCGTGTTGCCGGATTCTGAAAAACGCTGTCCCAGCCGTAATGTCTGGTCGACGAAAGGAACCGAGTAGTTTGTGTAAGCATCATGCTGCTGCGGGTATTGCTGCTCTGCCTGATTCAATCTTGAAAGCGCCTGTGATATGCGCTTCTCGCGTTCAATACGCGCCAGAAAAGGCAGCTTCAGATCCGATTTTACCCACAGTCGCGATGCGTACAGATCAATATCAAGTTCCATGTTTAACCATTTACCGAGAAGGTTCGATTCTACATAAATGTCGCCATCAAGACTTTTAACCAGCTCACTGTTGTAGCTGCCGGCAACGCCCTTGAGTATCACTTCATGGCGCTTTGTATCAACTGAAAACGTATTATTTTCATCAATGACAAAACCACGGGCGAAATTCGGTGTAACCGTAATGGCGATATCCAGAATGCTGGAGAGATCACCCAGTGGCACGAGGATGATGTCTTCATGCTGGTAGGCACCGATGACATCCTCAAAAACATATGACTCAACACGTATTTCCAGAATACGAAGATCAGAATCCTGAGGTATCCAGACAGTATCAGCCGCCTGCTTTTGGGGCAGGGCTGCTTGCTGTTGTGGGTCTGCCGCTGCCGTAACATCAACAATATCCGCCTCAAGCGGTAACAGTGGCTCGGTTATTTCAGTCGGTGTCTGCGCGAGTGCCGGTTCGATAACCGGCTCGTCAATAGCGGTATTTTCCGGAGTAGCGATTGCTGTATCAACGACCTCAACCTGGAGAGTCGTTTTTTCGGCGGGAATGTCGGCTGTTGATTCGGTTAACTTTTCCTCTTCCGGGGGGGTATCAATTTCAGAAAGAATGTTGCTTAGTGATTCATTGATTTCTTCAAGCTGCTGATAGGAGGGGGAACGAGTGTTGTCGATGCCTCGTGTATTATCAATCAGCAGCGTGCTATCTGCTGCACCAGCCGAGGCAGTTGCCATGCACAGTAACAGCAGGAGCAGGCAATAATAAAAGACACGTTTGTGAATCATGTTTCATTGCTATTACAGCGGTAAGCGGGTCTCGGTGATTAAGCCGTTGTTTTCATCCTTGCCGGACTCAAGAAAGATAATACGTACGCTGCCTTTGTTCAACGCTGTTCCCGACGAAACATTGAGGGGCATGGAAAACCGGCGCAGGGTATTGGGTGTGTACACAGCAACACCATTGGCCATGGCAATCAGCACAGGTGCGCCGCCATCAGCGGGGGTGAATATCGCGCGGAAATCGCCGTAAATAGACTGATTACCACTGCGGCGCATCTCTACGTTTATACGAGCTACCGGGTTTGACTCATTCGCTGGAATGACTTGCGCATTTTCTAGCTTTAACGTGCTCTCCAGTTTGCCATGACGAATAATCACCGGAATTGAAATGCCTACAATCGGAATGATTTCAACCGAGATGGTATTGTCATCTTTTTTGGCCATATTTTCGATGCTGCTTTTGGATGATTTGGGCAGTGTCTGAAACAGCATGTGCGAGCGATATTCACCGCTTGCCAGTTCTCTCGGCTTGCGCAGCATCAGGCGCACCACCTGTGACTGTCCGGCGGGCAGCGTGATTTGGCGTGGGGAGTATCTCACCATGGAGTCGGCGTACTGGCCCGGTTCACCCTCTGCAACTTCTTCGAACTTTCCATCAGCCGTCATGTTCTGGTTGATAAATGAGATACGGAAATCACCAGTCTCGTCACCGTTGTTGATTAAAGTGACCTGGGCGGTGCGCATGTTTTCATCAAAAACAACACGGGTGGGCGTTATCATCAGGTTGGCACCTGCGATGGCGACCGATGGCACTGAGCCAAAGCAAAGCAGTGTGAGCGTGATAAGCCCGGCCATATTCCACCAGTTTTTATTGGCGTTAAGCCGTGTACTAAAAATGGTCATGATTTTTTGATTTGCCTGTTTGTGGGTTGTTTAGGTCATTTATTTTCGCTGTAAAAGAAAAAGGGACAATCAAGATCGATTGTCCCTTTTATTACATCAAGTCACGGTATACCGAAACTTGGCCTTTAGTTGTAATTGGCGGTCACCGCGAATGGTGCACCACCGGCGTTTAGGGTTGAATAAGCACCCGCTGCCTGGCTGGCACCAATGTTTAAGGTGCCGCCAATTTGGAAGCCATCAGGTGTACCTGAGCCAGAGAGTGATACTGCGCTGCCGTTTTCAGTGAAGGTGTCGACAGTCATGCTATTGGCGCCACCATCAGTCAGTGTTGCTGTGCCTGTTACAGACAGGGTAAACGCAAGCGCGGTAGCGCCTTCAATGGTGAATTCACCGGCGGCACCCACACCACTGGCCAGTGCGCTGGCATCACCGGTCGCTGTGCGTGCACCTGTCAGATCGAGGACTACCGTACCGGTACTGGTGCCGCCGGCTACATCACCGAAATTCATGGCTGTTGTTTCAACCAGCAATAAAGGTGCAATTACATTGGCGGTGGCATTACCATTAATGACATCGGCTGAAGCGCCTGTGCTGTATACGCTGGCTAGAAGTGCTGCTACTCCGGCTTTTAATACTAAATTAGATCTTTTCATCGTTATATCCTCTTGTAAGAGATTCTGGTTAAGAGCATTTATGTTCATAAATTAATTTTGATACAAGTGTAGAAGTAAGTATCGTGAATGCAAGTTATGTAAATGATCTGACTCGTTTTTTACTCATTTTTAACATTTATATTTCGATCTTATTATTCAGTTGTAATCCACTGTTACCGACATCTGGCCCGAATATTCACCAAAGGCCTGATTGCTGCCGACGTTAAGCGTGGCACCTACAAACAGGCTTTGCTGGCCACTGCTGTCCAGCACACCCGCAGGTGTGGGTGTGCTGGTAAAATTATCGACCACCATGGTGTAGCTTGATGCATCAGCCAAAACCACGGAGGCCGGTAATGAAATCGCGTAACTGGCACTGGCCACGCCCTGAACATCAAAGGTGGCCGGGCTGCCGGCGACCGATGAGTTGATGCTGGCACCGCCGGTGCTTGTGCGCGCATTGCCCGATGTGATTGTTACTGTGCCGGCCGCCGAACCGGGTGAGATTTCACCAAACATAAGGCCATTACGAGTCGACAGGGCGATGGTGCTGATGATGTTGACGTTCACTGCTGCCTCGGCGGTTACTGCCTGCACCGAAGCGCAGGGCAGAGTCGCTATTATGCCGGCGGCTACACCGGCAAAGCCAAGCTGTTTCACGGAGCCAGTCATAATGTTAGCTTTTGCAATCATAATCAAGAAGGTAGATAGCATTTTAAGTGTCCGGGTATTATTCACTAGCGATTGACGATAAGACGGCTTGTTTACAAGATCAGCGGTAGGAAACAGATCAAGTCTAATTGTAATTTACCGTGATGGTGAAGGCCGAACCACCGCCGGTTGCTGTTGAATAATTACCGGCAGCTTGCCCGGCCTGCAAATTCAGGGTGGCTCCAATCTGAAAAACCTCAATGCCGGAAGCGGGTACAGTGCCTGCGCTGTTGTTGGTAAATCCACTGGCATTCATTTGCTGGCCGCCGGCGTTTTCCAGCACTGCCGGGCCGGTAACCAGTAACGAATAGCTCAATGCAGGTTCACCCGTAATCTGAAATGAACCTGCATTGCCGGGGCCGGTGCTAATAATCTGGGCGTCACCGGTGCTGCTACGTGCGCCTAAGGTATCCATAATGATGGTGCCAGGCAGACTGCCGCCCGCCACAGTGCCGAAATTCATCATCACGGTTTCAAGCAGGCTGATAGGGGTTAGTGAAGTGGCTGTAGCTGTTCCACCCGCTATCAATGATGTACCGACTGTATCGGTAAAGTCGACACTAACAGGTGCAGTATATGCGCCCGCGCCCTGAGGAAAAGTGGCTGTCAAATCACCGTGAAAGATCAGGCTGACGGGCAAGTTGGCGGTAGTGAGTATCTGCGGCGCGGTCGCACCGGCAACTAAGGTAGTGCCGAGACTATCGATGGCCGTCATCACTAAATTTAACGGCATGGGGCTACCTGCAGCGCTAGACAGATCCTGTGCGGTGGCGTTAATGGTGAAGCCGTCTGAACCGCAGGCGGTGTTGGTGTTGTTAAGCGTGGCGGTGAAAGTCGACACCGGGGTTGCCGCCGATAAACTGACATTGGCGGGGGCCGTGAGCTGAGCGGCGCTGCTTATCGACAATATGGCCGTGCCCGATTCGAGTGCAAAAGCGCCAAATGCCAGATCAGTTGCACCTGCCTGCAGCGTCCAGCCGCCTTTACATTGATTGGTATTAGGCGGAGGCGCGCCGGGAATGCCACCACGCGCAGCCAGAGCTAGTGAAGTCAGCTGCGGCGATAAAAATATCACCAGCAAAAAAATACGCAGTGATGGAAAGAAATTTTTAGGCATTAGCAACTATTCCCGACTTTATTTTGTAGCAGAAGTGTCTGAATGTGGCACGAAAGAGAGTAAAACACGTTAAACCCGGTGAAAAATCTGCAGCAGGCGCTAAGAGCAGGACTGGAATTTTAGCCGGCACCGGCGGCAATGCACAAATATTTATTTCAAATTTGGACTGGATAAAAATCATTCTCCTTCATTTTAAACAAAATTTTAACTAAAAGCATTTTATATGTGAGAGCCTGGTTGAATCTTCAATTTATAAAGGTCTGTTACTGCGGCAAAAAAATCAAAATAAAATTATAAAGGGATGTCGAGCTGACAGGTTGAACAAGAG
>JAVVEE010000041.1:0-24067 GCA_032251315.1 Gammaproteobacteria bacterium | reverse complement strand
TTATCTCTGTGGCGGTTGACATGTCACCGGGCTCCTCTTGATGGGTGGTAAGTGAGTAATTAAATTCGGCAGGCCGTTGTTATGACACGACCTGCCTGATGCTTGATACCCGAGTAAAATCACTTTTCAGTCAGTAACTGATCAATTTTTGCTTCAGCCGCCAGCCATTTCTCCAGATCAAAACCGCGATGAAAGCCTCCGATCTTGTCAATATGGTGGCTCGCATTCTCAATGTATTGCTGATGCGGCTCATCGCAATGAAGGTTTTCGTTTTTAGATTTGCATTGATTAGTGTTCATGGTTTGTCTCCTGCAATGACGACTATTTATTTAACTGTAAGGTCAGTGATGCTCGCGGCCTCGACAGGGAGGCGGTAAAACAGAATCAAAAAGGATCGAAGCACGGAAGATCAGATTCGATTGATGCTGAATTAGAGATCACTATTTAGTGAGAAACAGGAACGACTATCGATCCATCGGCTTTTTATAAAGCAACTTTTCTCTGTGGTAACTTAGATAGTAATTGGCTAACTGGGTCAGCTGTTTAAATGCTACCGCAGCTGATATTCAAAATTTACTCATAAAAAATGAGGCAGAGAAAAGCATGCGCTACGATCAGGCATTCTTTTAATATTGTTTTTATGTTTGTTGAGCAGCGCAGAAAGGTTGGTTGAAGCCGGATATGCAGTGCATATCTGGCTGACAGATTGGTGATATTTCGTGGTTTTATAGGAGGTTGAATGCAAAACAGGCGGAGTTTTCTGAGAGGTGTTCAGATGGTTTTTGTTTTATAATTAATCCTGTTGATGCTTTTAGTGTGAGGTTTATTGCAACGAACTGGATCAATTATCGATTTGTAAAATTTTGTAATTATGGCAACCTACTATCCCTGATATCGCCATCTCCCTACACTCAGTCATGCGAATCATTATTATTGGATTTCGAGTGTTTGGCGAATTTCTGACGCTGACGATTCAACATTACCAGCGACTGTTTTACCTTGTGATTGATCGAGCCTTTTGGAAACTCATCTTTCTCATCGGCTTCACCAGCCACTTTGCCGGTCACTAACTCCATCACCTGATCTGCTGTCTCCACCGCATAAACATTAAATTGATTGTTGCGCACTGACTCAACTACATCGCTTCTGAGCATGAGGTGCTTGACGTTGGAGGCAGGGATGATCACACCCTGGCTACCCGTTAATGTTCGAGCTTTGCAAATATCAAAAAAGCCTTCAATCTTTTCATTGACGCCGCCGATAGGCTGAATCTGGCCATGCTGGTTGACTGAGCCGGTAATGGCAAAAGACTGGTCAATAGGGATTTTAGAGAGAGCGGACAGTAGGGCGCAAAGTTCGGCAACGGAGGCGCTATCGCCATCTACCATGCCGTAGGACTGCTCAAATACCAGGCTGGCAGAAAGTGACAGCGGCTGATCCCGGGCATAACGATTGGCAAGGTAGGATGACAGGATTAAAACACCCTTTGAATGAATGGAGCCGCCAAGTTCCACCTCTCTTTCTATATCAATGACCTTGCCAGAGCCCAGTCTGGCAGTGGCTGTGATACGAGAAGGTCGGGCGAAGGCATAATCCCCTAACTGAATAATTGACAGGGCATTAACCTGTGCAACTGTTCCGCCTTCAGTCTCCAGCAGATAATTTCCGCGCAAAACCTGTTCATGTACACGTTCACGCAACTGATCAACACGTCTGATACGGGTGTCGAGAGCACGCTGAACATCCTCTCGAGTTGCCAGCTCATGTCCTGCCTCGCCCGCCCAGTAATCGGCCTCTCTAAGCAGGTCGATCAAATTACCTTTGTGCAGTGACAGCTTCTCAGCATCCTCAGCAGCCCTGGCCGAACTTTCAATTACCAGAGCAACGGCGTTCGGATCAAAGGGCTTGAACTTTTTCTCACGCAATAACTCGCCGATCATCTGTGAATACAGCACGGTGTTTTCAGTGTCGCGGTCTATGTCTTCTGAGAAATCAGCGGCCACCTTGAATAATTGATTGAATTCAGGGTCATATTTTTTGAGTAGATAATAAAGCCAGCGGTCGCCGGTAAGTACAACTTTTATTTCGATAGGAATCGGCTCAGGTTCCAGTGAGATAGTGCTGGAGATGGACAGCATTTTCTCCAGAGCCTCTATGCGTAGATCGCGTGAACGCAAGGCCCGCTTCAGGCTGTCCCAGGCGAAGGGGGATGTCAGCACACGCCGTGCATCAAATACCAGAAAGCCACCATTGGCTCGATGTAAGGCGCCCGCCTTGATTAAAGTGAAGTCTGTCACCAGAGCGCCAAATTGGGCAATGTGATCGATGCGACCAATCAGGTTGTTATAGGTGGGGTTGTCTTCGAAGATAACAGGTGCGCCCTCGGTGTCACTGTTATCAACTAACAAGTTAACCTGGTAGCGAGAGAAAGAGGGCCGGGGGTTTTTAAAGCCGGTCAGGTTGATGCCGGCAAGAGTGTACTCGTCAGGCTCCGGTTTTCTGAAGGCATCCGCATCCTCAATAATGCTTTTCCTTACATCATTGATATAACTGAGCACATCCGGCATGCTGCTGTAGCTGGCACGTAATTCATCAATGAACTGTGCTACCGCCGATTGTGAAACTTCCCGATTTAGAACTTTTATTTTTTTTCTGGCTTCACGTTCCCAAACAGGCAATTTTCTAATGGTTGAATTAAGCTCATTCTCAATTTCATTGATTTTGTTTTTTATGTTCTCACGTTCATCATCGGTTAGCTTTTCGAACTCGTCCGGAGTGAGGATTTTTCCGTCTTTCATAGGGCCAAGTGTATAACCACCGGGTGTGCGCATTAATGCCACATTGTTACGAGTAGCTTTTTCCGCCAGTTTTACGAATTCAGTTTCCTTGGTGTTTTCCAGCTCATCATTAATGGCCTTAACACCTGCATTATATTCATCAGTTTCGAAGGCTGAAGGAATGGCACTTAACAAATCCTCCACGAGCTGATTCATATCAGCCTGTAATTTTCGGCCATAGCCGGCAGGTAATTTTAGGGCTTTAGGCTTATACGACTTATCAAAGTTATTGATGTAGCACCAGTCATCCGGCTTTGCCAAATCCGTAGCCCTGGCTTTTAACAGCTTTTCAACAAGCGTGTTCTTGCCCAGACCTGTCGAGCCTAAAACAAATAAATTGTAACCATCATGGTTAATGCCTACGCCAAAATCCAGTGCCTCAACGGCACGGCTCTGGCCGACAATCTCCTTAGATTCCATTATTTCATCGGTGGAATTAAAGGTGAGTAGAGACATGTCGCAGGCGTGATATAGAATGTCAGGTGAAAGTGCCAAATCATTATTTTCCATAATTCCAGACCCTGTTTATTAATTTCGTTGATGCAATCAAATGCTTTTAGCTACCATACTACGAATTGCTTCAGTGTCTATATGCTGTGGTCATTGAGTTTAAAATTTATTTGGCATGGTTACTAACAAAACGCATGGAAAGGATACCCTTCAATCAAGACCGTCAGCAGCAGGGATGCTGCTGCCGAGTGTACACGGATGTATTCTCAGCGCGTCTTGATTTAAGGGTATTCTTTCCATGTAACTCAATAGTAATTTGTTGTGTTATTGAAGTGACGTTTTGATCTTGATAAAAGTATAACCGTTTATTGCTAAGGTGTGTTTGTGCCTATATTTAGCAGGGTATATTTTAATCATGACGACAGCCATCCGATTTGTAAATTATTGTAAATATGGCAATCTATAAAACATTTCAGGCGTTATATTAATTACATGCTTTCATGTGATTTTGTTGATCACATAGAGTATTTAAATAACCGCTCAATTCGAGCGTGTATGAATATAAATGCGCAGATAAACTGTGCTATTAATTATTTAAAAACGTATAAATTGGAGAAAAATCATGACCGCTTCCAGTAAGCATGAAGTTGCCACAAGTTCTGGTAAAGAAAGCACCACACCCGAAAGAAGAGAAGCCTCTCGAGGATTGAGTCGGATTGAAGATTTTGAGCGGATGTTCGATGATTTGCTCCCTTCAAACTGGATGAAGCCTTTCAGTTTTGCGCGTCCCTCCTGGAGTCATTTGCCGGCACCCTTCGAAGGCAGAATGCCCCGCGTTGATGTTGTAGATAGAGAGAAAGATATTTATTTGGAAGCGGAGCTTCCAGGCATTGATAAAAATGATGTGGAAATAACCATGACCGATTATTCCGTAACTATCAAGGGTTCATCAAAGGCGGAAGAGAAGGAAGAGGAGGGTGATTATTATCGCCACGAAATTTCCCATGGCACTTTCTGCCGAACTATTTCACTGCCCAGTGAGGTCGATAGTGACAAGGCTAAAGCCAAGTTTAAACACGGTATTTTGAAGTTAACGCTTCCTAAGGTTAAGCAGACAAAACACAAAGTTATAAAAGTCGATTAGCTAATAGCATGGCTCTCGCTTTCGCGGGGCTGTGATTATCTTCGGGCTGATAATTATTCGCCTGTTTCTGTAATGATAAATTTCCGCTGACGATAACTCAGGTAGAATAATCTGGAGGCAATACACAGTGATAAAATTATTTCCGGTATTGCTATTAGTAAACCTGGTCTGTTTTTCAGCACACGCTGTAGATGCAGGTATCGAAGCCCTGCGCGAAAGCGGCAAGGCCTTTTCATCGGTTGCTAAATCAGTTTCACCCTCAGTTGTATTTGTGCAGGTTGAAGGCACTGTTAGTGGCGAACGTGCAGCTCCTTTGCCATTTCCTTTCGACGAGGATTTTTTCAAGCGGTTTTTTGGTGACGCCTTTCCGGGGTTCCAGTCGCCGCAGGACTATAATCATCAGCCGCAGCCCCGTATTCAGAGTCAGGGTTCAGGCTTTGTCTTCAGCGTCAAAGACGGCCTGTTAATTAACAAGACCTATATCATGACGAATAATCATGTGGTCGAAGGCGCAGACAATGTAATGGTTAAATTCATGGACGGACATGAGTACCAGGCTGAAATTACCGGGCGTGACCCGCAATCTGACGTTGCGGTCATTGAAATTAATACTGACAGCCGCCCCGCCCTGAAGCTGGGCGACTCATCAAAACTCGACGTGGGTGAATGGGTCGTTGCCATCGGCAATCCTTTTGGCCTCAGTCATACACTCACCGTCGGCGTGGTCAGTGCCACCGGTCGAACCAGCCTCGGCATTAATGATTATGAGGATTTTATCCAGACTGATGCGGCCATTAACGTAGGCAACTCGGGTGGGCCACTGGTTAATCTGGTGGGTGAGGTAATCGGTATGAATACTGCGATCTTCACCCGCAGTGGTGGCTACATGGGCATAGGCTTTGCCATCCCCATTAATATGGCAAAACAGATTGCCATGCAGCTGATTGATAAGGGCGAGGTTTCCCGCAGCTATCTGGGTATTGTTATTCAACCCTTGACCACTGAACTGGCTAAGGCATTCGGCCTCAGGCAGGGCCAGGGCATTCTGGTGGCAGAGGTGGTTGAAAATTCGCCCGCTGACAGAGCCGGTTTACAGCCGGGCGATGTCATCATCGCATTTCGTGGCGAGGCAGTTTCTGATATAGGCGCCTTTCGTAATCAGGTTTCGATGACAGCGCCCGGCACTAAGGAAGAGCTCACCATTATTCGCGACGGCAAGCGTAAAAATGTATCGGTTACACTGGCAGCGCACATTCCTGAAACAGTCACTGCCAAAAGTCCCCCTTCGCAAAGCACAAGCCAGCTCGGCCTCACCGTGCAAACCTTGAGCGCGGAACTGGCAAAACAATTCAATGCCAGAGCCGGAGAAGGGGTCGTGGTGACTGAGGTCAAACGTGGCTCAGTGGCTGCACTGGCGGGCATTAATGTCGGCACCATTATTTTGCAGGTAAATCACAAATCGATAGCAACCGCTGAAGAGTTTGCTCATGAAATTACCAAAGCCGATAAAAGCAGGCCCATATTGCTGTTGATCCGTTTTGGCGAAGTGCAGCGCTATGTCTCGCTGGACTGGCGAGCAGGATGATTTGTAAAAAGTTGGCAGTAGGCAGTTGGCAGTTTAAAAGCAAAAGCATGGTCCGCGAAAAACGCGAAGGACGCCAAAAAACCATTTAAATAATTATTTTTTTTCCTTTTTCGCGTCCTTGGCGTTCTTCGCGGACAGTTCTTTTATCTGGGGACCGGGGTTTTTCGCAGAATTATTAACTCAGTTTTTTCAGGCACTCGAAATAGGCGTGTTCGTCGGGGGGGGCATGGTTTCGCTGTGCTTGCCAGAGAGCTTCTCCCAGGCAGTCCATCATGGCGTGTTCGGCGGCGTGGGCGGAGCCCTGTTTACTGATGATGGTCTGATAAAGCGACTTGATGCCAGCGGGACGGTCGGTGCTGATTTGTTCGTGCAGGGCGATGTGCATGCTCATGTGCAGGAAGGGGTTGATCTCGCCGAGGTCGGGGAGGAAGTCCTTGTCCAGGGCGGCTTCGTTTTCCAGCAGGGACTGGTATTCGGGGTGCAGTTCGATGATGTGCACGATGATTTTTTGCATGGCATCCAGTGACGCTTTTTGCTGGTGCGCTTTCCAGCAGTCGAAAAAAACTCGGCGCATTTGATCGCGGTTCTGATTAAACATTATTCGGTCTTGTCCTTGTATTCACACAGGTCTTCGATGACGCAGGAACCACAACGGGGTTTGCGCGCGATGCAGGTATAACGGCCCAGCAGAATGAGCCAGTGATGGGCGTCATTCAGGAATTCTCTGGGCACAAATTTCATCAGTTTTTTTTCGACTTCCAGCACATTCTTTCCGGGCGCAATTCTGGTGCGGTTGGCAACGCGGAAGATGTGCGTGTCCACGGCGATGGTCGGATGCCCGAAGGCGGTGTTGCGCACGACGTTGGCGGTCTTGCGGCCGACGCCGGGCAACGATTCCAGTTGCTGCTGTAATTGCGGCACCTGGCTGTCGTAGTCATCCAGCAAAATCCGGCAGGTTTTGATGATGTTCGCGCCCTTGGTGTTAAACAGGCCGATGGTTCGGATGTATTCCTTCAGCCCCTTTTCACCCAGCTGCGCGATGGCGGTGGGGGTGTTGGCGACGGGGAAGAGTTTGGCGGTGGCCTTGTTGACACCGACATCGGTAGCCTGTGCGGAAAGGATCACCGCTATCAGTAATTCAAAAGGGTTTGAATAGTTGAGCTCGGTGGTCGGGTGGGGATTGTTATCTCTGAGGCGAGAGAAAATCTCAAAGCGTTTCTGTGCATTCATCCCGGATCTGTTTTATGACGATGCCGGTGCTTCAGCGGGTCTGGTCGGTGCGCTGACCAGAATGACTTTCTTGCTTCTATAACGTTCGATGCTGTTTTTGCCGGCGATTAACAGCCCCAGGCCGATGAACGCACCGGGCGGCAATATGGCGATCAGAAAACCGGGGTAGTCATCGCCGAGGCTTAATTCAAAAGCACTGGCACCAGGGCCGAACATCAGGTTGGCATTGGAAAAAAGCGTACCCTGACCGATGACTTCGCGCAGCCCGCCCAGCAAAATCAGTACCAGCAGAAAGCCCATGCCCATCATAAAACCATCGAGGGCGGAATCGAGCACAGGGTTTCTGGAGGCAAAGGATTCGGCGCGCGCAAGTATTGAGCAGTTGGTGACGATGAGTGGGATAAAAATGCCCAGAATCATAAACAGCTCATAAAACCATGCGTTCATCGCCAGTTCAATAGCGGTGACGATGGAGGCGATGATGAGGATGAAGATGGGGATGCGAACTTCGGGACGCGTCCAGTGGCGGATGATGGAGACAAAAGTATTCGACAACACCAGGGTGATTAATGTCGCCACGCCCAGACCCAGACCGTTGATGAAGGTCGAGGTAACTGCCAGTAGAGGGCACAGGCCCAGCAGCTGCACCAGCGCGACGTTGTTGGTCCACAGGCCGTTTTTAATGATTGTTTGCTGTTCTATATTCATGTTTTTCAGGACCCTGATTCGTCGGTGTTGGAACTGGAGCCGGCATCCTTCTGCTCTTCGTGACTGTCTTTAGCATCGACATCCTTTTCGTCCTTGGCTCCTTTGTCTACAACCTCGTCTTTCAACAATATTTTTTTGTTGGCTGCAAAGTATAACAAGGCGGAATGCACTGATTTCACTACTGCACGTGGTGTTATGGTGGCGCCGGTGAACTGATCAAACTGGCCGCCATCACGTTTGACTTTCCATTGCTTGCCAGGCGGCTGACCAAGTGATTTTCCGGCGAAATGCGTAATCCAGTCCGAACGACTGGCTTCGATGGCGTCGCCCAGACCCGGTGTTTCACGATGCCTGATCACGCGCACCCCCGCCACAGTACCGTCACGATAAATCCCAACCAGCAGATGAATGGAGCCGTTGTAGCCATTGGGCGCAATAGCGGGAAAGATGACGGCAATGGTTTCCCCCTGTTTTTTTGCGCGATAGGCGGCGATCGGTTCAGTTGTGCCCAGCAGGGGATCGGGAGCCAGTTCAAAGCTGTCTTCGAGTAGGGCGTTGTCATAATGCGAGGCCGGCACAATGTTATTGAGCTGATTGAGCAGCGCCTGCCTTTCATTCTGTTTGATGGTCTCGTAGGTGTGGTCATAAATAAAACCCACCAGCGCAGCCCCAATGGTGGCGAACAGCATCAGCAACAAGGCGGTGGTGGTGACTTGTTTGTGAATATTCATTAGTCGACTTCCAGGTCACCGTAGGTTTTGGGACGGGTGTAGTAGTCAAGCAGGGGCACGGTAATATTCATGAAGACTACGGCGAAGGCGATGCCGTCCGGATACCCGCCCCAGGTTCGGATGGCGTAAGTCAGCACGCCGATACCGGCACCGTAAATCCACCGCCCCCTGGGCGTGGTGCTGGCTGAAATCGGATCGGTGGCGATAAAGAAGGCACACAGCATGGTGCCACCGCTGAGCAGATGGAATAGTGCAGACGGATAGGTGGCGTAATCGCTGACCGCGAAGAAATTGGAGATCAGCAGGAGTGTGAGCAGAAAAGAGACCGGGATACGCCAGTCGATGGTTTTCATCTTGATCAGCCACAGCCCGCCGGCAAGAAACAGCAGGTTGATCCACTCCCAGCCCTTACCGGCAATAACGCCAAACAACGGCCCATAAACCGGGCTTTGACGGGTGCTACTGATGTCATGTTCCAGCGCAACCTGGGTTTTGATGGCATCCATGGGCGTGGCCATGGTGATGCTGTCGATAGTGGCCTGACCGGGTACCGCGCCGCGAAAAATAACATTGAAGGCATCGCTGAAGCTGAGCCACTGATCAATAGCGCCCAGCGGAGCGGTCCAGTAGGTCATCTCCCTCGGAAATGAGACCATGACCACAACGTAACCAACCATGGCCGGGTTGAACAGGTTGAAGCCCAGGCCGCCGTAGAGCTGCTTGGCGACCACAATTGCGAATATGGAGGCGATGACGGTGAGCCACCAGGGCACCAGCGGTGGCAGCGCCAGTGCCAGCAGGCAGGCGGTGATGAGTGCGCTGCCGTCTTTCAGCGCCGGTTCGACCGGTCGGGCTCTGAGTTTCAGCACCGCCGCTTCGCTCAGCAGGCAGACGCCGGCGGCAATGATCAGGTTTAACAATATTCCCCAGCCAAAGAAATAGATAGAGGCCAGGGTGCCCGGGATGAGGGCAGCCAGCACCTGATACATGATCGAATGCACACGGGTGTTGGCATTTATGAAAGGTGAATGGGCTTTGCGAAATAACATTTTTTACCTTCCTGATTTATTGGGGGTGCAAAGAACAAAGAAACGCGTCATGAATGATGTGTCGGGGGATTGATTATTCATCGCTCTCTTTCCCGTTCGCCCGGCGGCGTTGGTCGGCTTCTTTGATCTGACGTTCCTGATCGGCACTGAGATGGTCGACGTTTTTAGGGGCGACACTCAGGCTCTCTTTCTTTTGTTTAACGCGTGCCAGCGCCGCTTCAATAGCGGCTTTTTTCTGGTCGATTTCACTTTCGGCGGGCTCGCCTTTTTTCTTGTTGAGCATTTCCCGTTTTTTGCGCAAATTTTCCTCACGTTCACGTTTCTGCTGTTGCAGACGGCGTTCGCGCGCTTCGTGGCGTTCGCGGGCATGATTGGATTTTTTGCGCTCAGCCTCCAGCGTCCAGATTTCTGATTTGGCGCTGCGATAATATTGCACCAGCGGTATCTGGCTGGGGCAGACGTAGGAGCAGCAGCCGCATTCGATGCAGTCGAATAGATGATACTCGGTGGCGCGCTCAAAATTATGCGTGCTGGCGTACCAGTAAATTTGCTGGGGCAGCAGCTTGGCCGGACAGACATCCACGCACCGGCCACAGCGGATGCAGGGCAGGTGCGCTTCGGTATTGGCAGGGTGGATTTCATCGCTGGTGGTGACCAGCAGGCAGTTGCAGGCCTTCACTACCGGCAGTTGATCGCTGCTCAGGGTATAACCCATCATCGGGCCACCCATAATCAGGCAGCTGGCGTCGTCACTGTAACCGCCGCACTGAGCAGCACAGTCGGCAATGCTGGTGCCGATCAGTACCTCCAGATTTTGCGGCTGTTTTATGCCCTTGCCGGTGAAGGTGACAATGCGCGAAATCAGCGGCTCATCGTCATACACCGCTTTGTGAATGGCATAGGCGGTGCCGACGTTCTGGCAGAGTACGTCAATGTCGGCCGGCAAGCCGTTGATCGGCACCTCCTTGCCGGTAAGAAGTGTGATGAGCTGTTTTTCACTGCCGCTGGGGTAGATCGTGGGAATGCTCTGCACACTGAAGAATCCGGTGCCGTCCTCATCGGCGGCAGCCTGCAGCGCGGCAATGGCTTCGGGCTTGTTGTCCTCGATGGCGATGACGCATTCCCGCGCCTTGATAATATGAGCGATGATATCGGCACCGGAGAGTATCTCCCGGGCGCGTTCGCGCATCAATCGGTCATCGCAGGTGATGTAGGGCTCGCACTCTACGCCATTGATGATCAGGGTGTGGATGTTGGTTTCGGTCTGCTTGATCGCGGCCGGAAAAACCGCACCGCCCAGGCCGACGATGCCGGCATCACGCACGATGTTGCGCAGTTCGTGCGAGTTCATCTGATTATAATGGTCACCGACCGGGGTTCTCTCTACCCACTCCTCCTGAAAATCATTTTCAATAACAATGCAGTCGGCCGGCATGCCTGAAGGATGTGGTACCGCGTGTTTGCCAATATCCACAATCATGCCTGAGACTGGCGCATGTACCGGCGCACTGATCAATTTTTTTGGCCGTGTCAGCATCTGTCCCTTGAGAACGCGCTGGCCGGTTTCGACAATAATCTCACCGGGTGCGCCGATATGCTGCTGCACCGGCACGACGTAACGGCTTTGGGCTTTGCCGGCAACGATGGCGTTCTGATTAGACAGCTCCTTGTGATAATTCAGGCGTAGGCCGCCATGGAAATGTCCGGGTTTGTGGGTAGGTTCCATGATGTGCCTAGGTTTTTTTGGGCGCTGCATGACCACCATCGGGAGCAGGCCATTGCCAGTTGTTTATATTCTGTTCCACCGGAACAATGTAGATGCAGTCCACCGGGCAGGGGGGAATGCATAGATTGCAGCCGGTGCATTCCGAGGCGATGACGGTGTGCATCTGTTTGGCGGCGCCGACAATGGCGTCCACCGGGCAGGCCTGAATGCATAGCGTGCAACCAATGCAGAGCTGCTCATCGATCACCACCACGGTTTTGGCCTCCTTGACCTCGCCGTGTTCGGCGTTGAGTGGTTTGGGTTCCACCCCCAGCAGCTCAGAGAGTTCGATGATGACAGTCTGACCACCCGGCGGACACTGGTTGATGTCAGCTTCGCCTTTGGCAATGGCCTCGGCGTAGGGTCGGCAGCCGGCATAACCGCACTGGCCGCACTGGGTCTGGGGCAGGATTGAGTCAATCTTGTCGACCACGGGGTCGCCTTCGACCTTAAATCGAATGGCGGAATACCCCAGCAGAACGCCGAAAACGGCAGCCACAACGGCGAGCAGGATTATAACAATGGTTAGCATACGGCTGGTGTTATACCTTGATCAGGCCGTTAAAGCCCATGAAGGCCAGCGACATAATGCCGGCGGTGATCAGCGCAATGGCGCTGCCCTGGAAGATTTCCGGGACATCGGCAGCGGCAATTTTTTCGCGCATGGCGGCAAACAGAATCAGTATCATGGAGAAGCCGGCCGCCGCGCCAAAGCCGTAAAAAAGCGACTGTAAAAAGCCGTGCTGTTCCTGCACATTGAGCAGCGCGACGCCCAGCACCGCGCAGTTGGTGGTGATCAGGGGCAGAAAAATGCCCAGCACGTTATGTAGCAGGGGACTGGTTTTTTGCACTACCATTTCGGTGAACTGCACGACCACGGCAATCACCAGAATGAACATGATGGTGCGCATGAACTCGATGCCCAGTGGCGCGAGAATGTATTGATTAATCAGGTAGCTACTCACCGATGCCAGTGTCATCACGAACGTGGTCGCCAGCGCCATGCCGATGGCGGTCTCCAGTTTACGGGAAACCCCCATAAACGGGCACAGGCCAAGAAACTTTACCAGTACAAAATTATTGACCAGTATAGTGCTAAGTAATATCAGGGCATATTCAGTCATTGCTGGATTGTATCAAATAGTGAGAGATAAGCACCTATCAACTAGGGGGTGGAAGGCAATACTTTAATTTTGCTAACTGAATGGCCGCTAAACAGTTCAGGATGCCGGTATTTAACTCAAACCTGAATCCGTGGCTTAACCTCAGCGCCTGGCACAATCTCCTGGTTGTTCACCACATCCATGTGGTTCACCCCTGCGGGGCTGACGCGCCAAATCGCTCATGGCGATTTGGTCCACAGCGGATCAAAAAATGTCCGCTTAACCTAAGGGTGAAGCTAGGATTTTTTGAAACCCCTGTGAAACCAATGTCTTGCACCATGCATCCACGTTTAAACCACGGATTCAGGCTATACTCACAGGGTTGTTTAACAAGTATCGGGAATGGGAAACAGGAATTTAACTTTAAAAGAGTAGGCTTTAGTGATGAGCAATACCTACAAGATGCCTGATTTGAATTCGGAAGTGGTGCGCCTGCGACGCCAGGTGGCCAAGCAGCTGAATGCGGCCCGGCATAACGAACAGGTGCATAATCGCTTTCAGGCGATTGAGCTGGCGCTGTTGTCGGCGCAGAATTTTGCCGAAATCGCGGCCTATTTGCAGGGCGATTTTATGGAGACGCAACGGCTGGGCGCGGTCTCACTGATTCTGCTGGACAGCAATAACGAAATCCCCTCGGCGTTGTGCGCCACCAATGGCGAGCATGAATGCCCGTCGGGGATGATGCTGACGCAGGATGCCGGGCAGATCGAATTTTTACAGTCGATGGCGCAGACACCGTTTTTGAGCCGTTATCAGGTCGATGAGCACCGGTGGTTATTTAAGGGCGTTCGGGACAGAGAAGGCAGCATTGTGGTGCTGCCTTTTATCCGTCGCGAGCAGCTGATCGGTTGTCTGGCGCTGTTCAGCCGTGATCCTTTGCGCTATGAAGCGGGTGCGGCCACCGAGTTTTTGCAGCGTCTGGCGGCAATCACCGCGATCTGTGTCGAGAACTGCCTGAATTACGAACGCCTGCGACGCCTGGGTTTGACCGATGCACTGACCGGCCTGGCTAACCGGCGCGAGCTGGAAAAATGGATGAATATCGAGATCAGCCGCTCCCTGCGTGAAGTGCTGCCGTTAACCTGCCTGTATCTGGATGTCGACTTCTTCAAGAAGGTGAATGATGTTTATGGTCACGACATCGGTGATCAGGTGTTACGTAAAGTGGCGGCAGTCATGCTGGCGACGGTGCGTACCGGCGATGTGGTGGCCCGCTACGGGGGCGAAGAATTTGTCATTATTTTGCCGGGCATTACCGGCCTGATTGCCATCGAGACGGCGGATCGGGTGCGTTGTGCAGTGGCGGACACCCTCATCGAAATCGCCGGGCAGACTCCGCTGCAAGTTTCGATTTCGATTGGCCTGGCCAGCTTTATCCCCAAAAGCGGCAGCATTGGCGACAGTGGTGAAATTGCCGAGCAGTTATTAGTGCGGGCGGATCGGGCCTTGATGCAGGCCAAGGTGCAGGGGCGTAATCGGGTGGTGGTGGATTAGAAAAAACTTGGCAGTTGGCAGCTGTCAGTTGGCAGTTAAGTGCTTTTCCTTAGAGGGTGTCGGCGACGGTGTTGTTGTCGGTTATCAAATTAACGTCCTCATCATAATGGCTGACGCGGTTCCTGCCGTTCTGTTTTGACCAATAAACCGCCTGATCGGCCTCTGTATAAAGAAGACCGTAATCGCCCTGATGATGTTCGCAGAGGCTGGCTACGCCGATGCTGGCGGTAACTACCAGCCCGCCAGGCTGGAACTCTTCGATAAGGGCGCGAATGTCCTCGGCTCTGTCGAGCGCAACGGCGGCATTACAATGCGGCAGCATGATGGCGAACTCCTCACCGCCGATACGGGCGACAAAGCAGTCGCCCTGATTGCTGAGCTTCATCAATAAAGCACCGATACCACTCAATACCTCATCACCGGTGGTGTGCCCGTGCTGATCGTTAATCTCCTTGAAATGATCCAGATCGAGAATCAGCATGGACAGGGGAGAGGTGAATTTGATGGCATCAGCGATGAACTTGGGGGCGAATTCGGCGAGGCTGTGGCGATTGTTGCATTGGGTGAGCTGGTCCTTCATCGCCATTTCATACAGGGTCTTCTGCTGAGTCCGCACCTGGTCGAACAGGCGTTTATTGGTGATCAGGTTGAACACCCGGGCTGCCAATTCCTCTTCGATGGGTGGCTTGGTCACGTAATCGTTGATGCCCGCGTGATACAGCTTGATTCTTCTCTGCGGGTCATCATGGCCGGTCATGGCCAGAATGGGAATATCTGCAACGTGTGAATGGTGGGCGCGGATCATGCGCACCAGTGAAACTCCGCTCATGGTGCCGTCGAGCATGACGTCGGTCATCACCAGATCGTACTTATCGTTAAGAATCGATTCCAGCGCGGATTCGGCATTGGAGAAATGGGTGACATCCAGATTTATTTTTTCCAGGTAGCTGATGACCACATGAGCCACTGAACGGCTGTCTTCAACGTACGCTACACGTCCGCCTTCGATGTTGATGTTGGTGCGGCCTTCTATGTAATAACGTAGGCTTTCCTGCAGATAGGTGAGGTTGCTTTTAGGAAAAATATCGGTGATGCCGGCGTTCCTGGCATTTTTAAGCAGCGCTTCGTTGGGCTCGGAAGTGAGCAGGATGATCGGACAGGTGACATTCTGGCTGTTGCAATAGTCAGCGAAATCCATACCGCTTTCATCGAAAATGTTCTGCCCGGCCAGAATCAGATTATAGTGCTGCTCTTCCAGTTTTGCCCGTCCTTCCATGCCCGAGCGAGCACAATCCACCTCGCAGTTAAGCTCCTCGAGCAGCTCGGTGAGCATTCTCTGGAATAATCGACTGTGTTCAAGGACGAGTACTTTCATGCTATCCATAGGGGTGGAACTGTTATTATCCGGTCGTTGCCGGATGGGCGGCGGTGACATCTTTATGGCAGGAAGTATAGAGAGGTTAGCGCTGAATCTGCGCTGAATTATGATGTGCGGTAGCTTCCGGCTGATTGCTGACGGTCTGTCATTTTCCTGACATAATTGTCAATATTTCAACAGGTTATAATGCCGGGAATGCGACAGGTTTTCATTTACTGCCGCGTTGGTGGATGGGTCTATTTAATCCGCATGCCAGGTTCGGCGCCCTCGTCGGGGCTCAGAATGTACAGCTCTTTGCCTCCCGGACCGGCGGCCAAAACCATGCCTTCGGAGAGGCCGAAACGCATTTTACGCGGTGCCAGATTGGCCACCATAACGGTAAGCTTGCCTTCCAGGTCTTCCGGCGCGTAGGCTGATTTGATGCCGGCGAAAACGTTTTTAGTCTGCCCGCCCAGATCCAGCGTCAGCTGCAATAGTTTATCCGCCCCCTGCACCTGCTCGGCTTTGACGATGCGGGCGATGCGCAGATCAATTTTGGCGAAATCATCGAACTGGATTTCAGCCGAGATCGGGTCATCCGCCAGCGGGCCGGTGACCGTTTCCGCAGCGGGCATATTCTGGGTCGAGTCAGCAATCATGGCGTCGGTCTGCTCTTTTTCGATGCGGGTGATAAGGGGGGTGAAGTCGTTGATGCGGTGGTTCAGCAGGGGCTGCGCCAGCGAATCCCAGAGCAGCTCGGTATTAAGAAACGCGGCGGACTTTTCGGCCGTCTCGGGCAGAATCGGGCTCAGATAGGTGATCAGCAGGCGGAACATGTTCAGCCCCTGTGTGCACACCTGTTGTACCAACGCGTCCTGACCTTCCTGTTTGGCCAGTACCCAGGGTTTCTGTTCGTCGATGTAGACATTGGCGTGATCGGCCAGAGTCATGATCTCACGTACCGCCTTGCTGTATTCGCGGCGTTCGAAGTGGTCGGCGATGGTTTCACCGGCGTCGACCATCTGCTGATACAGCCCGGCTTCAGGCAGTTCGGCGGCGAGCTGGTTGTCAAATTTTTTCTTGATGAAACCGGCGCAGCGGCTGGCAATGTTGACCACCTTGCCGACCAGGTCAGCATTCACCCGCTGCCGGAAATCTTCCAGGTTGAGATCGATGTCATCAACCCCGTCGGAGAGTTTGGCGGCGTAATAATAGCGCAGGTATTCCGGCTTCAGATGTGCCAGATAGGTGCGCGCCTTAATAAAGGTGCCGCGCGATTTGGACATTTTCTGACCATTGACGGTGAGGAAACCGTGGCAGAAAACCGCCGTGGGTTTACGGAAGCTGCTGGCCTCCAGCACCGCCGGCCAGAACAGGGTGTGGAAGCGGGCGATGTCTTTGCCGATGAAGTGGTAGAGCTCGTACTGGCTGTTTTCTCCCCAGTAGTCGTCGAAGGAGAGTCCCGTTCTATCGCACAGATTTTTGAAGCTGGCCATGTAGCCCATGGGCGCGTCCATCCACACGTAAAAATATTTGCCCGGCGCATCGGGAATTTCAAACCCCCAGTAGGGGGCGTTACGCGAAATGTCCCAGTCCTGCAGCCCCTCTTCCAGCCATTCATTCAGCTTGTTGGCGATCTCGGTTTGCACATGGCCGCCATGCAGCCATTTGTCGAGCATGTCGGCAAATTCACTCAGCTTGAAAAAATACTGTTCAGAATCCTTTTCAATCGGGGTTGCCCCGCTCACCGCAGAGACCGGATTGATCAGATCGGTAGGCGCATAGGTGGCGCCGCAGGCTTCGCAGTTATCGCCGTACTGATCTTCCGCGCCGCATTTCGGGCAGGTGCCCCTGATAAAACGGTCGGGCAGAAACATCCCCGCTTCCGGGTCATAAGCCTGCTTGATGGTCTCGGTGCGGATATAGCCGGCATCGCGTAATTTTAGATAAATACTGCTGGAGATTTCACGGTTTTCATCCGAATGGGTGGTGTAGTAGTTGTCGAAATTGATCAGGAAATCGGCGAAATCGGCTTCGTGCTCTTTGCGGGTGGCGGCAATGAGCTCTTCGGGGCTGATGCCGTCCTGACGGGCACGCAGCATAATCGGCGTGCCGTGGGCATCATCGGCGCAGACGTAGTAACAGCTCTGCCCGTGTAGGCGCTGGAAGCGTGCCCAGATGTCAGTCTGAATATATTCCACCAGATGCCCTAGATGAATCGGGCCGTTGGCATAGGGCAGGGCACTGGTTACCAGTATGTTACGTTTGTCGGTCATGTTAGTTTTGGTCTTTTCGCTACGCCACAAAGGGCGCATAACTTAGCATGTCTGGGGGGTTTGATCACGCAAAAAGAGGATAACTGACAAAAATGTGGGGTTAAAAAGATCATTCAGTGGTGTAGAATGCACTCCCTTTCTAATAGCCCACTATTTTAGTGGCTAAATCTAATGTTGCGGAGATTACACGCATGAGTGTGACACAGGAACAAATCGAATCGGCGATCAAACAATATATCGACCCCTATCTTGAAAGAGATCTGGTGAGTGCCGGTGCTGTAAAAGATATCAAGATTGACGGCGATGCTGTCAATGTAAAAATCGTACTGGGTTTTCCTGCTTTCGGTTATATCGAAAAGCTGGCCAGTGAATTGAAGAAAATAATAGAAGCCGTTGAAGGCGTTGCTTCAGCGGAAATTGAAGTCCGTTCAGAAATTGTCAGCCACACCGTTCAGGGCGGCATGAACCCGCTGGAAGGCATCAAGAACGTCATCGCCGTCGCATCAGGCAAGGGCGGCGTGGGTAAATCCACCACCGCAGTGAATCTGGCGCTGGCGCTACAGGTGGAAGGCGCCAAAGTCGGCATTCTGGACGCCGACATCTACGGCCCCAGCATCCCCCGTATGTTAGGTATTACCGGCAAGCCGGAATCCATCGACGGCAAAACGCTGGAGCCCATGGGCGGCCACGGCATCCAGGCCATGTCAATCGGTTTCATGATCGATGAAGAAACCCCCATGATCTGGCGCGGCCCGATGGTCACTCAGGCGCTGGAACAGCTGCTGCGTGATACCAAGTGGAAGAACCTTGATTACCTGGTTATCGACCTGCCACCCGGCACCGGCGACATCCAGCTGACCCTGGCGCAAAAAGTCCCCGTCAGTGGTTCGGTAATCGTCACCACACCTCAGGACATCGCCCTGCTGGATGCCCGCAAAGGCCTGAAGATGTTCGAGAAAGTCGAAGTGCCGGTACTGGGCATCGTCGAAAACATGAGCATTCACATCTGTTCAAAATGCGGCAATGCCGAGCATATCTTCGGTCAGGGCGGCGGCGAGAAAATGTGTGAACAGCACAACGTCGACTTCCTGGGTGCATTGCCGCTGGAGATGAGCATTCGTGTCGATGCCGACAGCGGTAACCCGAGTGTAGCCAGAGATCCCGATGGCCCGGCAAGTCTGATCTATCGTGAAATCGCCCGCCGCACTGCAGCGAAGCTGTCACTGAAAGCCAAAGATTTTTCTGCCAAGTTCCCGAATATTGTTATTCAGAACAACTAGCAGAAACGTTTTCTGGTTTGATAAAAAAGCAGCTTACGGGCTGCTTTTTTATTGGGTGAGGTTTTTTTATAATAAAAAAATTGTCATCTCGAACGCATGTGAGAGATCAGGTTTTTTCGTTGCCGCGATTCTGCGTGTGAATGTATATGGCGCATATATTGGAGCAATTATAAACCTTCCTGATAAATCAAAAACTCCGTCATTCCGGCATGCTTTTGGCCGGAGTAGTGGTGCATGGATGCACTGTTTACGAACCAAAGGAAGGATTCCATGTTTGGGCTTTTGTACAACATCCACCCTTCTTGATAAATCATAAATTTATGAGTAGTGGGTTCGCGCACCCAGGGGCGTGTTACTCTTTTTGCTACAGCCCAAAAAGACTAACGAGAAAAAGGCCGCCCTTACACCTTGCCCCCAGAAAATCACTGGGGGTTCCCGAGCACTTCAACTTTGCCAACGGGTCGGTTCAACCCGCTGCTGCTCGACGAACCTCACAATTCATCCATGAATTGTGACCCTACCAAAGTCGAAGTGCTCGGCAAGGCGAATGGGAATTTAAAAACGCTTTTATATTTCATGCTAGCGCATGAAAAAAACCATAGTGCGTTGCACAGTGATTATTGAGTGTTGTTGTTAGTTATTTTGAAAGAAAAACACAAAACTTGATCCTATCGCTTTCTCAGAGTAAAGTGGACCCCATATTCCGGACAGTAGTTTAAGCTGTACTCAGGCATCAAATATCAGGCAGACCGGGTCAGAAGCACGGCCTGCCGAATTTAATTACTCACTTACCACCCATCAAGAGGAGCCCGGTGACATGTCAACCGCCACAGAGATAACCCTGCCATCAGCAGGCCGCGACATTGAGTCGGCCAAAAGTATTCTTCGCCGCCTGTTTCGGGATTTTGAAGGCTGCCTCAACGTTCGCCTCTGGGATGGCTCGGAAGTAAAACTGGGACAGGATCATCCGGCTTTTTCACTTTCATTCCGTTCCGCAAAAACCTTTCAGGACATGGTTCTTTCACGTAACCCGTTGCGCATTGTAGATGCCTATTTCCAGGGCCTCATCGATATTGACGGTGATCTTTATAGCGCCCTTAAATTGCGCCAATACCTGACTTCATTGCAGCTGCCTCTGCTGGAAAAGATTTCGCTGTCAACCAAAGCCTTACGCATCAAATCTAAACAGATCACCTCTAACAGCAACACCGCGCCCAAATGGGTAAGAACCTTCGGTCAGCTAGTAGGCATCAGTCCTGACAGGAATCTCAATCGCGACGCCATCTCGTTTCATTACGATGTCTCCAACGATTTCTACTCACTCTGGCTCGACCCGCAGATGATCTACTCCTGCGCCTATTATGAAGAGCCTGAACAGAGTCTTGAACTGGCGCAGCAAAACAAGCTCGATCATATCTGTCGTAAATTGCGACTCCAGCCGGGCGAACGCCTGCTGGATATCGGTTGCGGCTGGGGCGCGCTGATTTGCTGGGCGGCAGAGAACTACGATGTGAAGGCTCACGGCATTACCTTAAGCCGGAATCAATTCGAATACACTCAGAACATGATCAAACAGCGCGGTCTGGAGCGAGCGGTGACTGTTGAGCTGCTTGATTACCGCGACCTCAAAGGTGAAGCCTGTTACGACAAACTGGTTAGCGTCGGCATGTTCGAGCATGTAGGCCTGAAAAACCTGCCTACCTATTTTGACATTGCTAATCGGATGCTCAAACCCGGCGGCCTCTTTCTCAACCACGGTATCACCACCGATGAAAGCGGCTGGAAGAAAAGTATCGCCACTGAATTCATCAATCGCTACGTCTTTCCTGACGGTCAACTCGAAACTATCAGCACCGTGCAGCAGAACATGGAGAATGCCGATTTTGAAATTCATGATGTTGAAGGTCTCAGGCTGCACTATGCATTGACCCTGCGCGAATGGGTAAACCGCCTGGAGCAGCGTCGTGAGGAGGCGCTCAATCATGTTTCCGATTCTGTTTACCGCATCTGGCGGCTGTATATGGCTGCCTGCGCGCTACAGTTCGAAGAGGGCGGCACAGGCATATACCAGATACTGGCTTCAAAGCGGGCCGATTTTTCCCAGCCGGTCCCCCTGACTCGGCGCGATCTGTATGAATCAGCACGCCACAGCCAGATGCACTGAATCGCGGAGTATCCGGCTGTTTTATTTATAACGAAGAGGCAAAGAACATGCATTACACTGACTGGGGCTTCTGGGGCATGCACGTATTCTGGTGGCTATTCTGGATCGTGGTGATGGTGGTATTCTTTTTAGCACTGATGCCGACTTCACGCCGTCAGTCTGAGCGCCCACTGGAAATCCTGCAGCGCCGCTACGCCGCAGGCGAAATTACCACGCAAGAGTACGAAGAGCGCAAGGCCCTACTCGAACGCGATGCCTGAGTTATTAATATCAATAAAAAAACTTCGCCACCAAAGTCCCGCAATAGAGACCACGAGCACATGGGAGAAACCACACATTTTTTCTCTGCGCCTCTGCGGTGAAGTAGTTTTAATTTTAATTTTATCGATCCACCAGCAACCCGCCCATTATCACTGTCAGCAAATGTCCGTTAAACTAGCGGCCACCAGTGAACCCATGCAGTGTGAATACTTATGAATACCGATCAGACGCCTGACCCGTCAAAAAACCCGAATGAATATATCGCCCCCTGGGAGAAGAGTTTCGACAAGATCATCACTCCCTTCGAAGAGTTCATTCATCGTCAGACCACCAGTGGTTTATTGTTGATGCTGACTGCGGTAATCGCGCTGGTGCTGGCTAACGGACCGCTGGCCTCGGCTTATGTGCATTTTATTCACACTCCGGTCAGCGTTAATTTCGGCAGCTGGCAGCTGGACATGAGCCTGCATCACTGGATCAATGACGGCCTGATGGCGCTTTTTTTCTTTGTTGTCGGGCTGGAGCTGAAACGCGAAATTATGGTGGGCGAACTGGCCAATCTGCGCAATGCGGTGCTGCCGATCGCGGCGGCCATCGGTGGCATGGTGGTGCCGGCGTTAATCTATTTTGCCATCAACCCGGCGGGCGATGCGGCACGCGGCTGGGGCATCCCGATGGCCACCGACATCGCCTTTGCCATCGGTGCGCTGGCGCTGCTGGCGAGCCGGGTGCCGAAAGCGCTGATCACCTTTCTGGTGGCGCTGGCCATCGTCGATGACCTTGGCGCAGTGCTGGTGATTGCAGTATTCTACACCGAGACCATCGCACTCGATGCGCTGGCGGTGGCCGGGGCGCTGTTCGCCCTGCTCATCGCCTTCAATCTGGGCGGCATCCGCCGAACCGAGCCCTACTTTATTGTCGCGCTATTTCTGTGGTACGCGCTGATGCTCTCTGGCGTACACGCCACGCTTGCCGGTATTCTGGGGGCGTTGACCGTGCCCTCCATCCCCCGCTACAAGCCCGAGCGTTTTAGCGCCCACATCAAAGAGCTCATGCAGCGTTTTGATGCCAGTCACCAGCCCGGCAAGAGCATCCTCACTAATGCCGAATTGCACGGCGTGGTGCAGACCCTGGAAAATGGCGTGCAGAGCGTCGAAGCACCGCTGCAACGGCTGGAGCATTACTGGCATCTGCCGGTGGCTTATCTGGTGATTCCGATTTTCGCCCTGGCCAACGCCGGTATTGCGCTGGATTTTTCCACCCTCGGCGACACCTTCCTGCATCCGGTGATGCTCGGCGTGACCCTGGGGCTGGTGCTGGGCAAGTTTATCGGCATCACCGGCATCTGCTGGCTGATGCTCAAACTCGATCTGGCCGTGCTGCCGAAAGGCACCCGCTTCACCCAGATTGCCGGCGTCTCGCTGCTGGCGGGCATCGGTTTCACCATGTCCATCTTTGTCGCCCAGCTCGGCTTTGAGGGCAACGAAGAACTGCTGCTGATGGCAAAGACCGGCATTCTCGCCGCTTCACTGCTGGCGGGCGTGGCCGGGTTTATCTGGCTGTATCTGGTAAGTGAGCCTGAGAAAACATAGTCCGCATATTAACGCAGATGAAAACAAAAGCCTGTCCGCGAAAGACGCGAAAAAATAATTGCTAGAATGGTTTTTTCTGGCGACCTTCGCGTTCTTCGCGGACTAAAGGCAGTTGGGTGTGTTCATGAACCCATAATTTGACCGTAGATAGTTACCATAATATGTCCGTTATCGGCCAGAAGCGGACGGTCATAAAATTTTACTTTTACCCCAAGACCCTAAGACCCCAATACCCTTGAAGGAAAAAGGCAAAACGCAAGACCTGCTCCCTAGCTTGCGCACAAGCCATATCGCTTTCTGGCATCGAATAACCAGTGACGCCAGCGGTTGCGGGCAAATTTGAGGAAAAATTCTTTTTGATGGCAGCGATGAATAATGTGCCAGACACGGCCGGGTAAGAAATAACAGTGTTCGCGTGGCATGTGCTCTCCTTCCTTAAAGCGGTGTTTTATACCTTTGAATTGGCTGTTTAAGCGCTATATGCACGCCTGTTTTAACTTATTATTCAATCAGTTGTACAGGTTCGACCCTGTGTATCCTCGTTTGTTATTTATAGTGTAAGCGTCTGGGGAACCACACACTACCCAACCATTTATTTTTCTGCTAGCACCACGTTCCAGGGTAGGAGGTAATTGATATCTTCTGGATTGCCTGGCAGCTCTTCCAGTAGATATTTCAAATAATCAAACGGGATCAGGCCATTCGCTTTATCGCGCGATTTATTGCAGAACACAAACAAGGCCTCGGAAAAAGGCGACAGCTGCATTTGCTGTTCAACGATCAGCACCAGGCCGTTGATCGCTTTTCTGAAATCGACCGGATCGCGGTACAGATAAATATCACTGACATCGACGAACATTTTCATGCCAGTGATCTCATCAACTGGGCCAACCACTGCGCATCAATGGCAGTGCTGAGATGCAAGCGGGTATTTTGATACTGCAACATCAGGTCAGTCGACGGCATAATCTGCTTTGCAGT
>JAVVEE010000040.1:0-24425 GCA_032251315.1 Gammaproteobacteria bacterium | reverse complement strand
GTGAAGGATTCCGTGAGTGGATCTACCAGCAACGCCATACCGATGAAGACGAACTTGGGCGGGAGACAATCCGGTTCTTTCGCCCGTCTATTGACGAGCTGACAGAATCGGTTGCCCGTCACTTCAAGGTCGACCCCAATACCATCAAAACAGGCCAACGAGGCAGGTCGAATGAAAACATCCCGCGCTGGCTCGTGATGTATCTGGGGCAAGAAATATGTGGGCTGAAGCTACGTGAAATTGCGAGTTATATGGGATTGAAACGAACGGGTAGCATACCGACGACAATCGCGAAGTTAAAAACACGTCTGGAAACGGATAGAAAACTGGCACGAGCGGTGAAAGTGATAAGGAGTGATTATGATACTTGACCCCTTTTTTGACCCCTTTTTTTGTAAAGGTTAGGTTGAAATTACATTCTCCCTTAAAAATAAAAACGAAAAATAAAACCGCGCAGTCAGTCATGGCCGCGCGGTTTTTTTTATGCCTTGAGCCGGGCATTCATCGCCTTCATCCCACTGGTTTTAAAGGGCTTTTTTCAGGATGTCGGCTGTTGTCAGACACCGCGAGTGCGCTGTATTATTTGTGCATTGAGTATTACCCGACAGTGGTATCCCCTTTATAATAAGTCGGTGGTTGGCTGAGTGTTTCTGAAGGCTGCATCAGTGAGCTGTTTGTTCATCTTTCTTTCCGGGGCGTTTAGATCGGGCATGAGAAAAATATCCCTTTTTTTATTTTGGATGCTGTCTGCACAGTGCCTGCTTAATGCCGCAGTGGCAGAGCAAAGTGTTGTAGATTGTGACCCGATTGTTGATCTGCAGGCAACGACCTTGCAGAAGGCTTTAAGCCGGCTGGCGGAACAGTATCATTTCGTGCTGACTTTCCCCGTGGATGCGGACCGGCCTGTGGAGTCGATAGATTCAATGTCGCTGAGTCAGGCTGTGAAATATCTGACCGCCGAGGTCAGCACAGTTTTGCAGTATGAGAAAATTGAGGGTTGTGAAAAAGCGCAACTGGTCTCACTGGAGGTGTTGCCGGTGGGCGAGGATACCGAATATGTCTATGTGAAACCGGCGGAGGAGGCGCCTGAACAGGTTCAGCCGCAAATCCAGCCAGCGCCAGCACCAGCGCCCCAGCGAAGCCCGGCAGCTGAACCGGTTCATATCGATGATATGGAGCTCTATGCCGAGGAGGTGCTTTTGAATAAACGTAAGATGGATGTTTCGCTGACCCCCGAGCAGCGACTGGAATTAAACCAGGTGATGCAGCAGGTCAGAGCGCGGCTGGAAGCCGAAGGCCTGCTGGAACCGGGCAGATAAAAGGGGCAGTTTTCGCGATGGTTGATACTCATAAGCTGTAAATTATAAAGTCGTTATAGATGTTTTGGATTTTCTGACAAAATCGGTTTTTTATATAACGCGTATTAGTTGAATCGTTTTAAGTAAAGAGCAACAATGAAGCCCGGTTAGGCCGGGCTTCATTGTTGCTACAGTATTTAAAGCTTGTTATTTAATTGCTGCCGATGACTCCGGTTGGGTCAATAGAATGCATATCCGGTAATTCATGAGCGATACCCTTATGACAGTCAATACAGGTCTTGCCTTCATCGAGTGCAGTTGAGTGCTGCCTGATCGCGCGTCGACCCTGTTCGCCGAAGTCCATGAATTCAAAGTCATGACAATTTCGACACTCTCGTGAATCTGTTTTTTTCATTGCCTTCCAGACATTTCCGGCAAGCTTCAGGCGTTTTGCCTCAAACTTCTCGCGAGTATCGATGGTGCCAAGTGCTTTGTGTAATAGCTCGTTACTGGCCTGTATCTTGCGCACGATCTTATGCTGCCACTCTTTCGGCACATGGCAGTCAGGGCAGGTGGCGCGAACACCGGTGCGATTACTGTAATGAATGGTTTGTTTGTACTCTTCATAGACATTGTCTCTCATTTCATGACACGAGATACAGAACTCTTCAGTGTTGGTCATTTCCATCGCCGTATTGAAACCACCCCAGAAGATGATGCCTGCGACAAAACCAACGGCGAGCAGCGCACCGAGAGAATATCGGAGAGAAGGTTTTTTCAGCTGCTCCCATAAGCGGCAGATGATATTGCACTCGGTAGATTTTTTGTTATTCATAACGGACATCCATAAACAGATTGCTAATTAAATTGTTATTCACCGGAAATCGCAGTTATCGGTTCAAATTCATTTTCCACCAGCGCAGGTGCATTAACCTGGGGCACGTGGCACTGGGTACAGAAATACCGACGTGCTGATACATTGGCCAGAACATGTTTGTCTCTGTCCTCAAAATGGGTCTGGCTGATTTTTGTCGCACCCGCTTCGCGATAATTTTTCCAGCTGTGACAGGACATGCACTTGTTGGATTTAAGATTGATTCTGTAATTGTCGATCTTGTGTGGAATCAGCGGGGGCTGTTGTACATAGTCGCGAGCAATGGGTCGACCATCCTTGGCATATCTTTTATGCTCAGGTGCCGAGGAATTGCGATCCAGCTCCGAAGCGCCGCGCAGTGATTCAACTTCCGCCGAGTGGGATTGCAGTGAAGTGGTGACTGCAAGTACGCCCAGCGTAATGGATGCGATTATGGATAGTTTGTTGATCATCATAGGACCTCTGCTCCAGTAGCTTGATTGGTGAGTTCGTTAATAGGGGGTTTGTTTTCGTGTTTATTATTCTCAACATTGTCGTCGGTGCTGTTATTAAAGCGTAAGCCGAAATGAAAAACCTGCTTGCTACAGACATCGATGCAGCGGCCACAATTCGTGCAGTTGGGCGATGTGATCACCGGGCCGATGCCCTTTTCAGCGCCTTTTAATGCGGGGCGTATCACCTGCTGTTCGGGGCAGACCAGAAAACAGTCCATGCAGTCATTGCACTGAGCACGGTGATCAGCGCGTACACGTAAAGGGCTGTGCGTACCCAGCAGACTGTAGAAAGCACCGACCGGGCACAAATGACTGCACCAGCCACGGCGGCTAATAATAAAATCGAAAACAAAGACGGCGAGCAATACCATCCAGGCCATACCCATGCCGAAGATAAGACCGCGATGCATCATCGAGACCGGGTTGACCGTTTCCCATGCTATGTTGCCGACAGCGAAGGCCAGCAACAAGGTGACGCCGAGCAGCCAGTAACGGGTATTTTTTGAGATGTTTGACGCGCTCTTAATGCCAAGGTGTTCACGTAACCAGTGGGCCAGATCGGTAACCATATTGACCGGGCAGACCCATGAACAATATACCCGGCCACTGACTAACAGATAAAACACCAGAATGATGACCGTGCCGATGATGGCGGATGTTTCCGGCACATGCCCGGCAAACAGCGATTGCAGTAATACATAGGGATCGGTCAGTGGCAGCGTACTCAGGGCCAGGCTGGCGTTGAGGTTGCCCTTGACGATCCAAAGGCCAAACCACGGCCCGAGCATAAATACTGTCAGGATCGACAGCTGGCTGAAGCGACGTGCCAGCAGCCACTTGTGAGCCAGCAGCCAGCCTTTGCCCTGTATCACTTCTGCACCGGGATGACGGAGTGTTTTCATGGCGACTCCTTCAAGCCCCGGTTTAATGTTTCCAGAGGATCACGGGCAAAAGGGGACTCATCCGAGCGGCCTTCAGAACGCCCCCTGTCGCGCTCATCAAAAATCAGCCCCTCACCCTCGTAATCGTAACGCTGGCCTTCGGGCAGATTGTATTTGTGTTCGATGTCAGGACTGACCAGGCTGTGGCCGGTCTTCTCTTTCTCTTCCCAGCCCCAGCGATAGTGCTGCCCCAATTCGCCTTTGGCCAGGCGCAGGGGCAGCACCTTGATGGCGGCCTCTTCGAGTACGCAGCCGTATTCGCACTTGCCGCAGCCGGTGCAGTGCTCGGAATGTACCGTGGGGATGAACATGGCGTGTTTGCCGGTGCGAACATTGGAGACATGCTCCAGGGTAATCGCCTGATCGATGGCCGGGCAGATGCGATAACAGACATCACACCGCAGCCCCTTGAAGTTGAGGCAGGTTTCTTCATCCAGCAGTACCGCCAGACCCATGCGGGCATTATCGATCTCTTCCAGACTGTGATCCAGTGCACCGGTGGGACAGGCTTTGACGCAGGGGATGTCGTCACACATTTCACACGGTATCTCCCTGGCAGTGAAGTAGGGCGTACCCAGCGTGGCCGGGTCGCCCAATTTCGCCAGGCCGAGCGTGTCAAACGGGCAGTCGCGTACGCACAGGCCGCAACGTATGCAGGCACTGTTAAAATCCTTCTCGATCAGAGCGCCGGGGGGGCGCAACGACTCCGCCGAGAGGGAAACCGATTGCCGTGAATACAGGCCGACTCCCAGCCCCATGAGCGCTGCTGCGCCGGCAGTTCGTGCGCCACTCACCAGGAAGCGTCGACGACTGACCGAGGCGGGTATGCGCGATGTGGTCTGTTGGGAAAGCATCTTTTTCCTGTTCCGGTTCACGTCAGCTCAGGCTTCAGGCTTTGACCACCTTGATGGCACACTTCTTGTAGTCCGTCTCTTTCGATAACGGATCGGTGGCATCCAGTGTGACCTTGTTGATCAGGCGGCTGGCATCAAACCAGGGCACAAAGATCAGCCCTCTGGGCATCTTATTGCGGCCCCGGGTTTCAACTCGCGCCGTCATTTCGCCCCGGCGGCTGACCACTTTCGCGGGCAGACCGCGACGCAAACCACGCGCCTTGGCATCATCGGGGTGCATGAAGATCACCGCATCGGGAAAGGCTTTGTACAGCTCAGGCACACGTCGTGTCATGGACCCGGAATGCCAGTGTTCGAGCACACGTCCGGTACATAACCACAGATCATATTCTTCATCCGGGCTTTCCGCCGCAGGCTCGTAGGGCGCGGTGATGATATTGGCGCGACCATCGGCCTGGCCGTAGAAATTGACGCCTTCACCGGCTTTTACATAGCTGTCATAGCCTTCGCGATAACGCCACAGCGTCTCCTTGCCATCAACCACCGGCCAGCGTAGACCGCGTACCTTGTGATAGGTATCGAAGTCGGCCTGCTCGTGACCTTTTTTGGGGCCTTCCAGCTGGAAGCGGCGGTACTCTTCGAACAGACCTTTCTGCACGTAGAAGCCGAAATCTTCCATTTCGTGGTTGCCGTATTTATTGCCGTCGCTGTCCTGCACGGTTACTTTCGGGAATTTGTCGACTTGACCATTGGCGTACAATACTTCGTACAGGGTCTTGCCGCGTAGTTCGGGTTTTTTGGCGATGATCTCTTCCGGCCAGACATCCTCGACCTTGAAGCGTTTGGAAAATTCAATCACCTGCCACATGTCCGACTTGGCTTCGCCGGGCGCCTCTACCTGTTGGCGCCAGAACTGGGTGCGGCGTTCGGCGTTACCGTAAGCACCTTCCTTTTCGGTCCACATGGCAGTGGGCAGAATCAGGTCAGCCGCCATGGCCGTGACCGTGGGGTAGGGGTCGGAGACGACGATAAAGTTCGCCGGATTGCGGTAGCCGGGGTAGGTCTCCTCGTTCATGTTGGCGCCGGCCTGCATGTTGTTGTTGCACTGCACCCAGTAGGCGTTGAGCTTGCCGTCTTTCAGCATACGGTTCTGTAACACCGCGTGGTAACCGGGCTTGCCGGGAATGGTGCCTTCGGGTAACTGCCAGATTTTTTCCGCCAGATCGCGGTGGCTTTTCTTCTTCACCACATAATCGGCGGGCAGACGGTGGGAGAAGGTGCCCACTTCGCGAGCGGTGCCGCAGGCGGAAGGCTGACCGGTCAGCGAGAACGGGCTGTTGCCCGGCTCGGAGATTTTACCGGTCAGCAGGTGCACGTTGTACATCAGGCCATTGGCCCAGACACCGCGGGTGTGCTGGTTGAAACCCATGGTCCAGAAAGAGGTGATTTTCTTATTGGGATCAGCATACAGCCTGGCCAGACGTTCCAGTTTCTCTTTCGGTACGCCGGATAATTCTGCGGTGTATTCCAGCGTGTAGGGTTCGAGGGATTTGGCATACTCTTCGAATGTAATGCCGGAAAGCTTGCCTTTGTTGGCGTTTTCGGCCTTTTTCTGCAGGACATGTTCCGGGCGCAGACCGTAACCGATATCGGTCGGGGTCTTTTTGAAATTGACGTGCTTGTCGATGAAATCCTGATTGTAGGCCTTGTGCTGAACGATGTAGTTGGCAATGTAGTTCAGGATGGCCAGGTCGGTCTGGGGTGAAAACACCATGTTGTTATCGCCAAGATCGAAGCAGCGGTGCTCAAATGTGGATAATACGTGAACTTCACTGCCCGCTTTGGTCAGGCGGGTATCGGTCAGGCGCGACCACAATATGGGGTGCATCTCCGCCATATTCGAGCCCCATAAGACAAAGGCGTCGGCGTGTTCCAGGTCATCGTAGCAACCCATGGGTTCGTCAGCACCAAAGGCGCGCATAAAGCCGCCTACCGCAGAGGCCATGCAGTGGCGAGCATTGGGGTCAATGTTGTTGGAGCGGAAACCGGCCTTGTAGAGTTTGGAGGCGGCATAACCTTCCCATACAGTCCACTGACCGGAGCCGAACATGCCTACCGTGGAGACAATCTCCTCCGGCGGCTTGCCCTTGTTGGTTGCTAGATCCTTTTTCAGTGCGGTTTTGAATTTCTCCTCCATGACATCAAACGCCTGCTCCCAGCTAACAGGGGTGAAATCGCCTTCCTTGTTATATTTGCCGTTGCGCATGCGCAGCAGCGGTTGCGTGAGTCGATCCTTGCCGTACATAATTTTGGAGAGAAAGTAGCCTTTGATGCAGTTGAGCCCGCGGTTGACCGGCGCATCAGGGTCGCCCTGAGTCGCAACGATGCGGCCACCCTTGGTGCCGACCAGTACACTGCAACCGGTCCCGCAAAAGCGGCACGGGGCTTTGTCCCAGCGAATGGAATCTTTAGACTGTGCCAGTGCTTCTTTAACACCGGGTATAGTGATACCCGCTGCTGTTGCGGTGGCGGCTATCGCATTGGATTTAATAAAATCGCGTCGGGTCAGTTTCATTATCAGGCCTCCTGTTGACCGGTGTACCTCTGTATAAACAGAGATCTTAATTATCTGTTAATGGTAAATCTTCAAACTGGTGGTAAATCATCGAAGTGGATAAAACGCCGGGGACATCGTGCATAAGCACCAGCAAGTCGGACATCTTCCCGGCATTCTCCTGTTCGACGGTGACGACGATGCGGCCATCCTCATTACTGCCGTGGACTTCAACCCCTGCCATCAGCGCCAGTGCCTGTTGCACCGACTGGCTGTTTTCAGGGTAGGATCGAACAAGTACGCCACTGATATCCATCTTAATTCCTATCGTTAATTAGTGTTCATGGCTCATGCGGATGGCCTGGGTCGGACAGATGGCCAGACAGGCACCACAGCCGGTACATGATTGGGCATCGAATCCGGGTATAGAGACGCCGCCGAGGCGCGGCGTCATGCTGATACTGCCCGCTTCACAGGGGTCGTAGCAGCTGCGACATTCCACACCTTTAAAGGCGAGGCAGTTGTCTGTGTTGAGGGCGGCGGTGACTGCCCAGGGCTGCTGCCCCTCGACCATTGTTAACGCACCTGTCTCACAGGCTTTGGCACAGTCACCACAAAACAGGCATTCCCCGGCATTAAAGTTGATGACGGGATAATTGCCGCGCCCTTTTTGAATGATGTTGGTCGGGCAGCGTTCAATGCAGTCACCGCAACTATCACAGCTGTCCAGAAATTGATTCTCAGTGCTGGACCAGGGTGGCCGGATGGGAGACGCTTTTCCCGAATAATCGCCGCGTAAAAACTGCGATCTGTTGATGGCTGTATTCACTTCTTTTGTTAGTCCGCTCGAATAATATATGAATCTAGAATAGGCTTTTTAATAAGAGAAAATGATGATATATATCAAGTTCCTTTGTTCTGTTGAAGATAAATTGATCACCCGTAGCTGGATTACAAGTGGTTATGGTTTTTAGTGAAAACGTCGGCTGTCTGATTCCAGGCAAATAAGCTATGATGCTGATGTACGGACATGACGTTCCGGCGTTGCGTGAAATCAATAAATGGCGGGCGCTAATATTAGTGCACAGCGCGGTTATCCGGATATAAAAAACAACGACTAGACCTGTTAAATGCAAAATTCATTACCAAACTATCGCGGCTCTGATGAGCTAAAAACATCCGCTCTTCAGGCCCAGCCGGCAACAGAGGCGGTGCCGGTTCAAATGCAGCCAGTGTCAGCAGCAGATGATGCTGACGGCTTGATGGTTTTCTTCGGCATCGGCATGGTTATTAATATAGTCATGATTGTGGCATTCTTTATATGGGCAGTTAAGCAGTGGAGGAAACATGATGTCGCAGAGAAATAGAGGTCTGTATCGGGGCGTTATATTGCTTGTTCTGTTGTTATCGGTAACAGGCGTCTGGTACGTCAGTATGTCGCCTTCGAGTCCACCACCCGAGCTGGTGGGAGTGCTCCGGCCGGCGCCGAAAATACTTAAACCGGTTAAGCTCATTGACCAGAATGGCGCTGTGTCCATCACGCGGCTATTTAAGGATAAATGGTCTTTTGTGTTCTTCGGCTACACCTCCTGCCCCGATATCTGCCCGACTACGCTGCATGTATTAAATACTGTCACCGATATGCTCGGAAAAGATAATGCCGAGCTGTTGCCGGATACCCAGGTGGTATTTATTTCAGTGGATCCAATGCGCGACACAGTAGCCGATCTTGCCGATTACGTGAAATTCTTCAACAGGGATTTTGTGGGACTGACCGGGGATCAAAAAAATATCGATAATATTACGCAGCAGTTTGGCGCGGGTTATATCCTCGAAGAAGAAACAGCACCCGGGCAATACATGGTGGCGCATACCAGTGCTGTTTTTCTGGTTACCCCTGAGTTAGGGCTTGTCGCTGCTTTTTCACAGCCGCACAATCCCAAAACTATTGTCGCTCAGTATAAAAAGATTCGAGCCTATCTCTCAGAGTAGCGGTATTTTTAACCCATTATCCTGATGCAGCAATTACCGCGCTGTTACTATTGAGTTATATGGAAAGGATACCCTTCAATCAAGACGCGCTGAGAATACATCCGTGTACGCTCGGCAGCAGCATCCCTGCTGCTGACGGTCTTGATTGAAGGGTATCCTTTCCATGCGTTTTGTTAGTATTTGGTGACGTGGTCGAACTTAATGAGATGTTCATTGATGATGCCGGATTTAACCAGTTCTATATAGTCATCATAAAACCTGATGGCGCAAGGGTTGAGTGAACCACACTGGAACTGAAGCTGGCCTTCTACCATTTCATACTTCTCTACATGTACCGTTGCGGCCTGATCAAGAATATCGAATTTGCTTCGTGTGAAGGCCCCCGTTTCTGACTTATGGTCAACTTTTTCAAAAACCCCGTCAATCATCTCCGGCGTAACGCTGCTTGCATAAGGGTAGGGGACATACAGTATCGCCACCCACTGTTGCGGGTAGAGTTTTATATAGATATTGTTATTGGTCTCTTTTGCCGCTGAAGTATTATTGCCCTCTCGGGCAAAGTGACCCGAGAGGATGTCCATTTCTTCCGCAGTCTGTTGAGCGAGCGCATTTCCTGACAGCATAGTGAGTAGTGCAATCAGGCTGATGGATAGATAACCGGGCAGAATATTTTTCATTGTATGAATTTCTCTTTAGAGGTTTGTAGACGACATAATGTATTTAATAAAATGACATTGGGTTGCGCGTGAGGGCGACAGAAACTATGTAGCCAAAACAGAGTAATGCGGCAAACCACGCGGCGATGCGGATTTTTTTCGTTGCTCCGTAATGCAGTGCAATCATACCAAGTGCTATGTAAATGACCAGCGCTAAAACTTTCGCGGTTAACCAGGAATGGCTAAACGGATACTGGCTGATTTTCATGGTCAGAATGATAGCACTGGCAAGCAGTATGCTATCAATGGTGATAGCCAGTATTTTTACCCATTTTTGTTTGAGGATCTGCGCGTCCGTGATCATCCACAGCCCGCGGATGATAAAAAATATCAGAGTGAGAGTGACCGCAGAGACATGGATATACTTAAACAGCATTATTTCTTAAGCTCAGGCCCTGAGTCGATCCCGGCGCAGCTGGTGATTTAAAAATAATGCCGCAGTCAGAAGTAATACAGCTCCGCCCTGATGTGCGGCAGCCAGTGAAACAGGGACGATCAGCAGCAAAGTGGAAATGCCCAGGGTAATCTGCAGAGCCAGCGCAGCCAGTAACAGATGGATGCTGGTGTGAGTCATCGCTTCCAATTCCAGTTTTCTTGTTTTTAACCAGAAAACAGGAATGATTAAAAAAAGCAGGGTCGCCAGTACCCGATGGTCGAATTGTACGGTGATAATGTTCTCGAAAAAATTGTGCCAGACGGGTTGTAGAGTGAATAAACCGTCGGGTATCAATTGCCCATTCATTAGTGGGAATGTATTGAAGGCGAAACCGGCTCGAGTGCCGGCAACAAAGCCACCGGAGATGATGGTGATGAAAATAACAGCGGTAATAATTGAGGCCGACCGGGTGAGTTTTGGCTCGTTCACACGGATTGCAAAGCGCTCTTTTGATCGCAGCAAATCTAACGCGATCCAGAACATGTAAGCATAAATAACGATGGCCAGAGTCAGGTGCGCGGTGAGGCGATACTGACTGACGTGCGGATTATCCACCAGGCCGCTTTTGACCATATACCAGCCCATTAACCCCTGAAGGCCGCCGAGTACAAACAGGGCGAGCAGTTTGGGGGTAAGCGCTCTGTTGATTTTTCGGGTAAGCAGAAAATACATGAACGGGATAAAGAACAGCAGACCAATGCCCCGACCCAGAAGTCGATGTGCATACTCAAACCAGAAAATAGCTTTGAACTCATCCAGTGACATGTGGAAGTTTTTTAGCTGAAACTCGGGGTATTGCTGGTAAAGGTCAAAGGCATGCTGCCAGGCATCCTGGTTAAGCGGCGGCAGAATTCCTAATATCGGCGCCCATTGCACCATGGAAAGACCCGAGCCGGTAAGGCGTGTTACCCCGCCCAGTACCACCATGCCAAATATCGTGGCGCAGCAAACGAGCAGCCAGATGGCGATAGCCTTATGTGACTCGGAGATGGAGAGTGATTTAGTCATGATGTGTCTTTGCTGTTTCAGCATGGTGCAGGCGTGCATCGTGTGATTTGAAGTGAGTTAAAAACCAGTTGTTCAGTCTTTTGCGCAATTGTTCTGTATCAAATTCTGTGCTGGTTTCAACCTCATCGGTGATTTCGCCAATCTCGTCCAGTAGTCGTTCATGATCGGCTCGATGGGCTTTGTAGTCATCGTAATTATGTTGTTCCATCCATCGCTCTTCAAGTGCGAAGTGTGCGGAGATGCTGCCATAGATATTACCCAAGCAGCTGATGATGCTGGTTTTATCCGAAGCATCGCCCAGCCCCTCAGAGGCAGCGTTAACTAAATTTATAAGTTGCTGGTGTTCATAGTCAACACCGGGAATCCCGATAGAGTATTCTTCACGCCATTCAATTAATGCCATCTATAGACCTCTGTTACCTTTAGCGACTTTGTATCTAAGTAATTGTTTCAAAAAAACGACCCTGTCCAACTAAATGCTCAGGTAATGCTTTTTACCTGAGATTGACGGGGATCAAATTCGCGTTTGCTTCATGGTTTATACGTTTTGGATGCTATCTAAAAATATGGACGCCCACACCTGATTGAAAGTGTTTCTACAGGCCAGTCTCATGCTTGTATGCAGCATTTTTGCACCTGATCCTGAAAGAAAATAGGAAATTATATTCTATATGATAACATCAGGTGAATGAACGACTATATATATGCTAAATAGTTATATTGATATAGATCAAGTCCCTTGTTCTGAGATTCTATATCCTTTTGTTTATTGCAAAAGAGTGGCTATCAAACTTTGTAGCGTTGTGCATTTGTTTGGTTCAGAGCGGCAGTTTGTGCATCAGGGATGTGAGTAGTCAGCAAAAAATAATAACTTAAATAAATATAATTGCTTTAGAGGACATGCATTATGACAGAAGAAACTCAAGTACCCAAACCAGAGCGGATTCCATTTTTCCAGCGGATGCTGGATAACCCGTTTCTATTACTCTTTATAGGTGTGGCGATGCCCACGGTTTTCTACACTCTCTGGGGTGTTATGGAAGTCGCAACACTACCTATCGCCAAATAAAAATAATAAGAGGAGAATCTTATGAGCTCATTTTTACCCCCTGCTGACAGGATATGGTGGAAGGTTCCCGTTGGCCGTCAGGAAATTGTCTGGATCGGCATCGCGCTGATCTGGTGTTTAATTATGTTTTTCATGATGCCTTACTGGCATGTTTATGGGAAACAAAACCTTTCTACCGAGGCCTACCAGACCAATCCGGAGAAGTATGGTGCAGCAGTAGAGACTTTTGTTGAAAAATACCAGACTCGTATAGACGAACAATCGGGTATGCCAATCGTAACGCCGCCCGCCGGCAGTGATATCTATATGCTGGGCAGGCTCTGGCAGTGGTACCCCATTCTTGAGCTGGAAAAAGATAAAACCTATCGACTTCATTTAGGTTCGATGGACTGGAACCACGGCTTCTCTTTGCAGCCGGTTAATATCAATTTACAAGTCGTCCCGGGCTATGAAATGGTTATCAAGATAACCCCTGATCAGGCGGGTGAATTTACAGTAGTTTGTAATGAATTTTGCGGCATCGGTCATCACACCATGCTGGGCAAAATCCACGTGAAGGAGAATTAAGATGGCGAAATTCAGAGTTTGTCCCGATTCGGGCTTCTATTTTGACAAATCGGCTGAGAGCCTGATGAAAGTCAATGCGGTAGCGGGTGCTGTCTTCCTGCTTATCGCGGGTATACTGGCACTAGGCGTTATCCTGACGCGCTGGCAGGAAGTACATTTGCTGCCCGCAGATCTGTTCTATCAGGTATTGACTGCACACGGTATCAATGCCTTGCTTTTCTGGGTTATCTTTTTTGAGATAGCGATTCTTTACTTTGCATCATCAACATTATTGCGAAGCCGGCTGGCTGCCCCCGGTTGGGCCTGGGCAGGCTTCGCGCTGATGATCATTGGCGCGGTGATGAATAACGTTGCTGTCTTGCAGGGTAATTCCAGCGTAATGATGACGTCCTATGTGCCGATGCAGGCAGCCCCACATTTCTATCTGGGGCTGATACTGTTTGCGGTCGGCGCACTGATTGGCTGCTTTGTATTTTTGGGGACATTAGTGATAGCTAAGGACGACCAAACTTACCAGGGATCAATCCCGCTGGTGACCTTTGGCGCCTTAACCGCCTGCATTATCGCCATCTTTACGATCGCATCGGGTGCCATTATCCTGTTCCCGACATTCCTCTGGTCGATTGGTTATATCAATCACATTGATGCTGAGATGTACCGGATTATCTGGTGGGCAATGGGGCACTCGTCACAGCAGATTAATGTGGCCGCGCACGTTTCAGTCTGGTACCTCATTATCGGTATCCTGTTTAATGCACGTCCGATGTCTGAGAAGGTCAGCCGTTTCGCCTTCCTGCTTTATATCTTCTTCCTGCAACTGGCCAGTGCCCACCATATTCTGGTTGATCCGGGTGTAAGTGCAGAGTGGAAGATATTCAATACCAGCTATGCGATGTATCTGGCGGTATTGGCCAGCATGATTCATGGTTTGACCGTACCTGGTGCGATGGAAGTAGCTCAGCGCGGCAAGGGTTACACCAAAGGTCTATTCGAATGGTTGCGTAAAGCGCCCTGGGGGAATCCGGTATTCTCCGGTTTCTTCTTTGCGCTGGTTATTTTCGGCTTCATCGGTGGTATCACCGGCGTAGTTATGGGTACCGAGCAGATTAATCTGATCATCCATAACACCATTTATGTGCCGGCGCATTTCCATGCCACAGTGGCAGTGGGTACGACCCTGACCTTCATGGCTTTGACCTACCTGTTAATTCCGGTACTGTTCAGACGCGCTCTGTTTTTGCCCTGGGTGGCCAAGATGCAGCCTTATGTGTTTGCCGGCGGTATGACCATCATGATCCTGTTCCTGCTGGGTGCAGGTACTCTGGGCGTCTCACGTCGTCACTGGGACATGGACTTCACCGGCGCTGCACTGAGTTTTGAATACCCGGGTACGGCCTATATGATGATGGCTGTCGGCGGTATCGGCGGTGTACTGGGCGTGCTTGGCGGTGCCATGTATCTGGTCGTTACCGTGGGGTCGCTGCTCTTCGGTAAGAAGCTGGAACCCTCCGCCGGTCTGTTGCAGAGTTTTGGCGTACCTTTGGCCGCTTCCGCCTACAACATTGACCAGCCAGAGCAGTTGCAGATGGCGCCCAAGTTGGCTGTAGAGGAACATGGCAGTGGTGGTTTCGAAGCACCGGGAACGTTTGTTCTGGCTTTGGCCCTGCTGGTCTGCTTCGTTGTCTACTACGCAATCAACTGGGATTATCTGGCCTCAGTCTGGCCGATGGGCTAGCGTTAGCAGTACGTCATAAAAAACGCGGGAAAGCCTCTGGCTGTCCCGCGTTTTTTTATGCTTAAACCTAAATCCGTTTTTATATTTTTATGATACCCTTTTCAGGTTATTCCACTTTGAGCATAGATAAGCATGAAGTTATTTCTGGTTTTCAGCTTTTTACTGAATTTATTGTGCTTTCACCTTTTCGCTTATGCAAATGCACCGCTGGAGAAAGAAGTTCTCGTTCAAAAACGGGCGGATGCAGCAGCAGGCTTTGACTACGATAGCGCCCTTAAGATAAGTCGAGAGGCTATTGATAATCAATTAGGAGAATATGCATTTACCAATGCCGAAGGTCAGGCAGTGGCAATGAGTGATTTCGCGGGCAAGCCGCTGGTCTTAAGCATGGTCTTTACCAGCTGTTATCAGATCTGTCCGATGACAGCCCGGCACCTGTCCAAGGTGGTGGAAAAGGCACGTGACGCACTGGGCGAGGACAATTTTGCTGTCGCTCTAGTCGGTTTTGATACCCCCGTTGATACACCCGAAGCCATGCAATACTTCGCCAACAAGCAGGGTGTGCACAACAAGAACTGGCACTTACTGAGTATTTCCGCAGATGATGTAAAAGCCCTGTCGAAGGATACCGGCTTTATATACTTTCCTTCTGCCAGCGGATTTGATCACCTGATTCAGACCACCATCATTGACGCTGAAGGAAAAGTTTACCGGCAGGTATATGGTCAGGTGTTTGATACGCCCATGTTAATTGAACCGCTGAAAGAGTTGATATTAGGTCGGCCACAGCCGGATCAAACCTTTCTTTCTGACCTTACTAACAAGGTCAGGTTTTTCTGCACCACCTACGATCCGGTGCGTGATGGCTACTATTTTGATTACTCATTGTTTCTGGGTATCCTGATTGGCGCCTCAATTATTTTATTCACATTTGTCGTTATATTCAGAGAGTGGCGTAAAGGTAATCAACGCTCTGATACTTGATATGCATCATTAGAGCTTAATATAGCAAAATGCTAAAATTCTTCCGCCCGTTCATTTGAGAGAAAAAATCAGTGTTGATCAATCCTATGAAGAGAGCCTATCTGGCTCTGGAGTCCTGGTTTAATATTTCTTTTGGTACGCATTGGAATCCCATGTACCATTTGGGTACGCTGACATTTTTCCTGTTCTGGATAATTCTGGTTACCGGTCTTTATCTGTTTGGTATTTTTCATGGCAGCATTGATGGTGCTTATGCTTCGGTCGAATACATTACACACGAACAGTGGTATGTTGCAGGAGTGATGCGAAGCCTGCATCGTTACGCTTCCGATGCCGCGATTATTACTATCCTGTTGCACCTGTTCAAAGAGCTGGCCTCGGGCCGTTATCACGGTGCCCGCTGGTTCTCCTGGGTATCGGGCTTGCCAACACTCTGGCTGGTCGTGACACTGGGTATAACGGGCTACTGGCTGGTATGGGACGAACTGGCGCAATACGTAGCCATTGGCTCAGCAAGGCTACTGGACTCCCTGCCGATATTTTCCGGCTCCATGGCCAGCAACTTCCTGCAAGGGCAGATGACGGACCGCTTCTTTATTCTTATAGAATTTTTGCATCTACTGGGTCAGCCGCTAATACTGTTTTTTCTGTTGTGGCTGCACGTCAAACGACTTTCGAACGTCAATATAAATCCACCACGCGGTCTGGCTATAGGCTGTTTTTTAGCCCTGCTGGCATTGTCATTTATTAAGCCTGCGGTGAGTCATGCCCCGGCCGATTTGAGTTCAATGCCAACTATGCTGGAGCTCGACTGGTTTTACCTGAACGCCTATCCGCTGATGGATTACTGGTCAGAAGGTAAAACCTGGATGCTGGCAACCGTCATCACAGTTATATTGATGCTGTTGCCATTGTTACCGACAAAAAAAGGTGCCCCTGCTGCGGTGGTTGATCTCGCGCACTGCAATGGTTGCGAATTGTGTTTTGATGACTGCCCCTTTGAAGCGATTTCAGTGCAGGCGCGTACTGACGGCAGAAAATTTGAAAAAGAGGTTGTTGTTGATCCGAGTCTCTGCGCATCGTGTGGGATCTGTATGGGTTCGTGTCCCTCCTCAAATCCATTCAGGCAGTCCGATGAAGAGCTTAAAACGGGTATTGATATGCCGTCGTTGCCAGTCGACAAAGTGCGCACCTTGACCGAACAGGCGGTAACATCAATGACCGGCTCTGCCAATGTTCTTCTGATCGGCTGCGAGCACGGGTTCAATGTCAAGCAGCTCGATAATAATGAAACCGGAAGCGTGAAGTTAATTTGTAGCGGCATGATTCCGCCCTCACTGGTCGAATATGCATTAAAGAAGGGTGCGGATGGCGTGATGATAGTGGGCTGTCGCCACAATGACTGCTTCTATCGTTTCGGTAACCTCTGGCTTGATAAGCGATTTTCCGGTGAGCGCAAGCCGATACTCAGGAGTCGTGCAGATCGGCGTCGCATTAAAGTATTCGGCGGTGCTGAAACGGATAAAAAGCTAATTGAAAAAGAACTGGAGGTTTTTCGCCATGAATTACTGGCGATAACCGAGCAAACTGATCTGCCTGAACAGGTAGAAGTTAAAGAGTCGCCAGATGTTTGATTCACAAAATAAATTTGTCAGGTATGCTTTACAGGCGGTTAACTACGCCGTTTTTATCGCGTTAGTCGGCTATTTCTCAACCTCACCTTCTTATCGCCAGTTAGCTGAGGATGAAGCAATCATCACAATTTCTATCAGCCATGCAGGTGAGTTAAAAGAGCCGTGTTATAGACGCAGCCAGGAAGAATTAATGGCGTTACCACCTAATATGAGAGCACCTATGGAATGCTCGCGGGAGCGCTCACCGGTCATTATCGAGGTGCTGCTTGACGGGCAGCCGATGTATTCACATAAGGCTGAAGCACCAGGACTCTACAAGGACAGCGGTATTGATATCTACCACACTTTAAAGGTATCGGCGGGCAGTCATCATCTTGCCATAAAAATGGATGACAGTGTGCTTAAAGAGGGTTTTGACCACCATTTCAGCCAGGATGTGGAGATTGCGCCAGCCGAGATACTATTGATTGGCTTTGAATCCGGGCGGGGTTTTGTTATCAGATAACTCGGGTGGTATAAGTCCTGATAACAGTTTTATTTAGTGGCCAGATATTGAATCAGATTAAATGAGCTTACTGCCAGAACAAAAATAATGGCAAAGAACACCAGATCCCGATGTTTGAACTGTTTTCCTCGAGCCTGTTCAACGCGGGTGAGAAGCCAGCTTGATCCAAAGTAGAGTACTAAACCTGCTGTTGTAAAATAAACAAATTCCATAATTAAAAAGTCTCGTCTTATTTAAATAATTCATCCAGCAGCCGTATGCTTATCTGGAAATTTTGTTTGGGTTTCATAGCTGTTGTGGATAGATATGGAAAACGAACAGGTATATCACGACCCCGGTAATCGAAACATACAACCAGACCGGTAAGGTCCAGCGCGCTATGCGAGGATGTTGTTTAATGTTGCCCCGTAAAGCAAGTGTCGCGGTGGTAATAACCAGAGGTACGAGCAGTATGGCGAGAATGACATGTGTGCTAAGAATTGTAAAATATAATGGTCTTATTATTCCCGTTCCGGTGAATGGGTGAAAGCCAACATTAATATGATATGTGGAATAGGACACTAGAAAAATAGCAGAAGTAATCAGGGTTGCAGTCATGCATATCTGGTGGGCGCGAAGATTCCTCTTTTTTATATGATAAAAGCCGCTTAACAGCAAGATGGCTGCCAGCGAATTTAATGATGCCTGCACGTGCGGAAGATAAGGGAGTAATGTTTCGATAGTCACGATAGGTTATGCAATGCCTGTTATCTTATAATTAATTTCAAGGGATGTTATTAGTTTTTGATTATACCTGTATTTTATTTCTACTAAGCCACATTTAATAATATAACCCTGATCACTGGACAAGCATCAACTGCCAGTTGATTCGCACTTGAAAAAATTAACTTATAACGAATAATAAAAACTAATCAGCTTATATATTGGAATTCGCTCGGCGTGAATAGGCGGTGAGTTGCAGGCGCTGCTGATTTTCATCTACCCCGATCTCATCATTGTCGAGATAACAACCGGGGTCTTCCGCCCAGAAGTTATTGGTGAGCTGCCAGGCACGTGTGCGCGTGTTTCCGCCGCAGATACTGCGATAAGCGCAGGGCGCGCAGCGGCCTTCAACCGGGCGCTCCTTGAGCTTGAGACCGGCCATTAGCGGGTCGGTTGTATCCATCCATATTTCCGAGAACGGGCGCTCCTTGACGTTGCCGATGGTGTACTCCCACCACATGGTGTCCGGATGTACATTGCCGATGTTGTCGATGTTGGAGATGTTCACGCCCGACGAATTTCCACCCCACTGCATTAACAGCTGTTCGAGGTGGTCGGCATGTTCGGGCATGTTTTTTCGCGCCCACAGCAGCATGTAGGCACCATCGGCATCATTGTTGCCGGTGACAAATTCGCGTTGGCGTCCGGCTTTGATATCCGCGAGGCAGGTTTCGAACATCAGGTCCATGGCGTCGCGCGTCATCTGGTGATGCAGGTCATCGCGCCGGTTTTTGTTACCGCGGCCGGCGTAGTTGAGGTGCGACAGGTAGAACTTGTCGATGCCTTCGTCGTCCATCAATTTGAGCAGAGCAGGGAAGTCCTGTTTGTTGTCCTGAGTTAAGGTGTAGCGCAGCCCCACTTTTATGCCTGCCTGGTGACATAAACGAATACCCTGCATGGCTTCATCGAAGGAGCCCTGCTTGCGCCTGAATTTATCGTGGGTTTCACGCATGCCGTCGATGCTGATGCCGACGTAGTTATAGCCCACGTCGACGATATCCTGAATGTTGTCTTCAGAAATCAGAGTGCCGTTGGTTGAAAGCCCGACATAAAAACCCATGTTCTTAGCATGGTGGGAGATTTCAAAAATATCAGGGCGCATTAATGGTTCGCCACCCGAGAGGATGAGCACCGGTACACCGAAAGACTTGAGATCATCCATGACGCTGAGCACTTTTCCGGTGTTTAATTCACCCGGAAAATCCTTGTCTGCAGAGGTGGCGTAACAGTGTTTGCAGGTCAGGTTACAGCGTCTTATCAGATTCCAGATCACAACCGGGCCGGTGGGATTGCGCTGGGCTGAGGTGTCAGTGGGGCTAACCAGTTGTTGCATGTACTGTGAGATACGAAACATAGTTTGTTATCCTTTGTCTTTCAGGCGTAAGCCGGTTTTTTTGAGTATGCGCGTGCTGAACAGTATATCGTGCTTGCGGGCCCTGCTGCCCAGTAACTCCGCGATCTGTGAGACTTTCTGCTGCACCTCGTCTCGGTCGTGACCGTGCACCATGGCAAATAAGTTGTATGTCCATTCGGGTGGGAAGCGCGGGCGCTGGTAGCAGTGTGTGACCATGTCGAGCCTGCCCAGCTGTGCGCCGGCTTCATCAATAAAGGCGTCATCCACATCCCATACCGACATGCCATTGGCGGTATAGCCCAGTTTGTAATGATTGGGGACAACGCCGATGCGGCGAATGCGGTGATCGGCTTTCATGGCCTCCAGTCTGTCCATGAGCAACTGCGTGTCAATGCTCAGCTGTTCGGCGATGATGCGATAGGGCTCAGCCGCCACCGGCAAGCCGGACTGTGTGGCCAGCACAATGCGACGGTCAAGCCCCGCAAGCTGCTGTTTATTTTTCTCTATGGAATTGTGTTTTACAGTCTGGCTCATCTCAGTCACTTTATCTTCAGGCTTTGAAGTGCAGGCCGACAAAAAATTCCTTTTGCTTGGGCATGTTGTAGACGGGGACGCCAGTGCGGTGTGCAATGGCAACGAGTGTGTTTTCAAGTTCCTGCTGTGTTTCAGTCGCCAGCACGAACCACATATTCATCTCATGATCGCGCTGATAATTATGGGCGACTTCGGCAAAAGCATTGACCTGTGCGGCGACCTCGTCGAAGCGCTCTTCAGGCACCTTCATGGCACACAGGCTGAGCGCGCCACCCATATTCACCGCGTTGTACATCGGGCCAAAGCGGGTCAGCAGGCCGCTGTCCAGCATCGACTGCACGCGGGCTATCAGCTCATCTTCAGTGCTGTGCAGGGTTTCAGCCAGTACGGCAAAAGGGCGATCACAGACGGGAAAATCGTGCTGTAGTGTGTTGATAATATTTCTGTCCAGCGCGTCCATGATCAGTGCCGGAGTTGCGGATGGTTGTTGCGGTAAATCGCGCCACGCTGTTTGAAGCGTCGACCACTGAAGAGCACGGTGTGTGGGATGTTTTCCAGAGCCAGGCCTTCGATCATAGTGTCGATGCATTCGAGCACCTCTTCGCGGTCGCGGCCATGCACCATGCAGAACAGGTTGTAGCGCCACTCGGGCAGCATGCGCGGGCGTTGGTAGCAGAGGGTGACGCAGTCCTGCCTGCCCAGTTTTTCACCAAGGCTATCCACTTCATCGTCAGGCACATCCCATACCACCATGGCGTTGGCGCGATAACCGAGTTCATGGTGGCGCACCACGATGCCGAGGCGTTTGATCACGCCGCCGTTGATCATGGTTTGCAGTTTTTCAATCACCAGTTGCTCCGACCAGCCCAGGCGCTCGGCAATTTCCTGATAGGGGCGGGCCACCAGTGGCAGGCCGCGCTGGATGACTTCGATTAAGTCCTCGGCACTGGCAAGCTGTGTTTCGGCGGCCGGAATAGTGGATACTGCATTTGACGAGGTGGCTTTAATTTCGTCGACATCATCCCGGTCTTTCAGGTTCATGCGAAAGCCGAGGTCGATGTGGTATTCCTTGAGCAGCGGCAGCGACAGCACTTTGTAGCCGGTTTGTCGTTCAATGTCGGCCAGAGTGCGTTGCAAGGTATCTTTGTTTTCAGCCGTAGCCACAAACCACAGATTGAAGTCATGCTCGCGCTCATAATTATGATTCACCTGCGGGTAGGCGCTCACCTGTGCGGCCACCTGCTCCAGCTTGTCGGCGGGTACCGCCATGGCGGCGAGGGTGCTGACACCGACTGTGTTCGGGCTGAATACTGGCCCCACGCGGCTGACGGCGCCTCTGGCCTGAAGCTCCTTCAGTTTTTCGATGACCACTTCGGTGCTGGTGTTCAGTGCCAGCGCAATCTGCTCAAACGGCAGGGAGTTCAACGGAAAGTTGCGTTGAAAATCGTTGAGCAGTTTTTCGGTCAGGTCTTCCACGATAGTGCTCTCTATTTAAAGGCCGGTTTTGTGCGCGCGCACGGTGGCAAAAATGCCACTGGGTTTATTGGCCGGCAAGCGCACGCGTTCTTCAAAACTTTCAGTGTCATAAACCACCAGCTGGTCGTCATCACGAACCGATGCCCAGAGTTCTTCACCGCGGGGTTCAAACTCCATGTGCAGCACACCCTTGCCGGGCTGTAATTTTTTGATGATCTTCAGTGACTGTGTGTCAATTACTTGCAGGGTGTCGTTGTTCGGTATGGCAAAGTTGACCCAGACGTGGCGGCCATCAGGACGGGCCATGACAAAAATCGGCTGGCCGTGTACTTTAATGCGTCCGGCTTCGGACCAGTTCCGGGTGTCGATCACCAGCACTTCATGGTGACCTACGGCGGGTACAAAAGCATACTGTCCGGCCATCGCCCAGCCTTCCAGATGGGGCATTTTATACACCGGCAGCTTCTGCTCGCCCTTACCGTAGTGATCCAGTATGCGTTTCACCCCGGCATCGAGATTCCATAGATCGAGTAGCGCCATGCCGTCTTCACCGAACAGGCCGGCAATGTAATAACGGCCATCGGGCGAAATCAGCGCATCGTAGGGATTGCGACCGATGCCCTTGAATTTCTGAATCGCGGGTTTGTCCGGCCGGGACATATCGGCCACCCAGATTTCATCCGCATCCCACAGGCTGAAAACAAATTTCTGCCCGGGGGCATCAACCAGTCCGATGACTTTTGAGGTCTGTTTCGCCTCGCCATAGCTTGCAGGAATATCAGCCACCAGTGCCAGTGTTGCGGCATCAAATATTTTCACGCCACCGGGCTCGTAATTGGAAACCGCCACCAGCGTACCGTCCTGGGAGATGGCGCCGCCGATGCTGTTACCGGCCTGCATAATGCGCTTGACGATTTTCCGCGTCAGCATATCCACCTTGGTGAGGCCGCCGTCACGTCCAAAAATATAGGCGTAACGCTCGTCGCGGGAATAGACCGCCGAAGCGTGCGACAGATCACCCAGGCCTTCGATGCGACCCAGGCTGGAATTGCCGGTGGTTTCGATAATCTGAATGCTGCCGCTGGCGCGTTCGATCACCAGGGCGAGGTCACCGGTGCCGCGTAAATCCGCTGCATGCGCCGGGGTAAGCGAAACCAGTAAGAGTGAAAAGAGGGCGGTACGGATCATTGGGAAATCCCCTGTTTGAGCTGCCTGGCGATCCACAGCGCCTCGTCGGCGGTGAGCATGGTTTTCCAGCCGGGCATGGCGGTATTGGCATGGCCTTCGAGAATGGTGACCACCAGATACTCGGTCGGTTTGCCTTCGAGCTGAGCCGGAAGCAGGGCGGGGCCGAGGCCGCCTTTCAGAGTCATACCGTGGCAGGAGCCGCAATCCTGTTTCAGCAGGTGCATCAGCTCGCTCTGCCGCGATGCCGCGAGCTCTGCCAGTGCCGGTTCTGAGACTAGCCCCGAAACCAGCATCAGGCTAACTAAGAACAGCGGTGTCTTCAGCAAAATCAGACTCCTCCAGTGCGTTTTGAAACCAGTCGAGCTCTTCGGCCAGTGAAACCACATCGCCGATAATAATCATCACCGGTGCTTTCAGCCCGGACCGGTTCACGTCACTCTGCAATTGGTCGAGCCGGGAGAGAACGCGCTGCTGACTTTTGGTGGTGCCGTTTTCAATCGCCGCCGCCGGGGTCGAGGCGCTTAGGCCGGCCTCGATGAGTGAATTACAGATTTGTGACAGATTGGACAGCCCCATGTAAATGACCAGTGTGCAGTCGGGATCGGCCACATAGTGCCAGTTGATGTCGAGCGGTTCATCATTTTTAAAGTGACCGGTGATGAGGCGAACGCTGCGGCTCAGGCCGCGGTGTGTCAGCGGGATGCCGCTATAGGCGCTACAGCCGGAGGCAGCGGTAATGCCGGGCACCACTTCAAATGCGATATGGTGCTGTTTCAGCGCCAAAACTTCCTCGCCGCCGCGTCCGAAGGTGTAAGGGTCGCCACCTTTCAGGCGTACAATCCTGCGACCGGCTTTGGCCAGGTTGACGATGGTCTCGTTGATTTGCTCCTGCGGAACGCAGTGCTTGCCCACTTCCTTGCCCACCGAAACGCGGCTGACGCCCGTGGGGATCATGTCAAGAATTTCAGAAGAGACCAGGCGGTCATAGACCACGATATCAGCCTCCTGAAGCAGGCGCAGCGCCTTGAGGGTCATCAGTTCCGGATCTCCCGGGCCGGCCCCCACCAGTGAAACGAAGCCATGATTATTCGTCATAAAAAATCGCCAGTCATTATTGTTTGCAAGTCTTAGGCCATAAATATTTTGCTTACACGAGTCTGATATTGACCTGCCTGAAGCAAAGTGTCATTGATGTAAGTCAAGCCCGTCTATCGTAGCTAAAATCAGTATATTGAGAGAGGGAAATCGAGGATAAATAAAAAACGCCCTCAGGAGAGATTCTCCTGAGGGCGTTTGGTTTCAGTTACTTAGTAAACGTCGTGCATGGTGTTGTAGATGTTGAATTTACCCGTTGGTGTGATCAGGCGTTTGTCCTTGATCACTTTTTTCAGCTTGCGGGTTTTGTCATCCACCACCACGATGGCTGACTCTTGCTTGGCGCCGCTCCAGA
>JAVVEE010000039.1:0-24736 GCA_032251315.1 Gammaproteobacteria bacterium | reverse complement strand
CGATAAAATCGAGTCCTTCATACGTTCCGACCTGTTCCAGCTGGGTCTGTAAGGCGGTGGCCATGCCACCGAGTTTAAGTTGACGCAGTTGCGTTAATGTTTGTGATTGCATGGTGCTGTTTCCTCTGGTGGTTAGTGATAATTGCGGGGGCCACGGATATTTTCATGATCCTGCGGTAGCTCAACGGCCAGTTCTGCTTGCAGCGGCAGCTTGTCCCGATTGCTTTTTAAAATGGCCTTGATTTGTTTTAGCTGTAACAGGCTTTCACAGTTGGCGATTTTGCAGGCTGCATCGAGTCGCGCGGCCGGGTATTGCCGGCTCAGGTTAAGCAGGCCAAGACAGACCCGATACGCCTGCTCAGGATGGGCTTTTATCTCCAGCTGACGTGCCACCCACACCAGCACTTCAGCGCCGGTGTCACGCGCCCAGTTTTTTAATCGACCCGGCGTCCACTTTACTCCATCGTAAATCCTACTTGTCATTATGATTAAAAAAATAGGGTCTTATGCTAGAACGATAAAGTCCCTGCAGGTACATTCCACGAGTAATCAATGATCGGGCAACCATAATTGTTATCAAAGTGATATCACGTACCCCACGAAAGTGACTTGGGCGTGCATTTTTGGCATAAACTGCAGGTATAGAAACTGCAACACACTCAATGCCACGCTGTGCAGCCTTGATAAGTATCTCACTTTCAAAAACAAAGCTGTTGCGTTTTGATATTGATATTTCTAAATCATCGAATAGCTTATTAGGATAAACACGAAAACCTGATTGGCTGTCTGATATGGGATATCCAGCTGCCCAGGCAAGCCAAAAGTTTGCCACGCGATTTGCATAATAGCGTTTAGCAGGTATGGCTGATTTATCTGCTAGACGTGCACCTATGATAATATTACCGGGCTTAATTTCTGATTCTGCAAGGAGCCGGGGAATGTCTTCAGGTGCATGCTGACCATCACCATCTAAAGAAACTATGTATTTAAGATTATGCTGGCGAGCTGCCTGAATCCCTCTCCAAAGAGTGGCTGCTTTTCCTTGATTAACTTCATTCTTAATAAGAATCACAGGTAAGTCCTGGAGATTGGCAATTGTATGATCTGTAGACCCATCATCTATGACTATGACTAAAGATGAAAAGGCTAAAGCACGAGTTGCTATATCGTATATTGTGGCCTCTTCATTATAAGACGGAATAATAACTGCGAAATCATAAATTTGGGCATCGCAATCAGTATTTCTGTTACTATTTAAGGCTTTGTTTAAGTCGTTCATGAATGGTTTTATACCTTCATAATATGGCTTTTCATCCACTAAATCGGATGAATAGCACGATTATTTATATTTTGATACTATCACACTAATTAAGCTGCTCCTCCTACAAATACATAGATTTGCAAGCGCATTTCACAAACTGGGAAAGAGCTAGAAAGATCTAAAAACAGGAGCACCAGGTTTATTTACCAGCGGGGCTTGCAATGCAAATTTAACAGGAATTTTTTCGCGCCAGAGTAAAAATTGTTTATCGCTAATCAACCCAAGCCTCGGGTCATGCTTGAGTAGCGCTGCGCTCTGAGTAAGTAATAGCATTAAAATCAGGCTCGAATTCACCGTAACAGTGGGGTTGATGATTTACTACAGAGCGATTTTAGATGTGTCCACAACGCACTCTCCTCTATAACCCTGCGCTGTTTTTAAAGGTTCGGTCATTTTGGCTTTATCACAAAAACTCATTATCCTGATAGATAGAAAATTCTCATCCGCGAAAAACGCCAGGAACGCGAAAAGGACAAAAGTGCAATAGTTTAAAAGATTTTTTGGCGTCCTTCGCCTTCCTGGCGAACCATGGTTAGCCTATAGGTTTGGCTGATGCTTGAATCCCAACGGGTTTCATTATAACTCACCATTTTGTTGGGTTGGGCTTCGTAACGCACCCCAACCTGCGAACTATCTTTTAACTATTTTTCTCAGCTTCAACCTGCGCCACTACTTGTTTCACGGCGAGAAAGCTGTCGGGGGTGACTGAGATTGAGTAGATGCCGTGTTCGACCAGAAAGCGGGCGAATTCGGGGTGGTCGCTGGGGGCCTGGCCGCAGATACCGACGTGGGTGTCGCTCTTTTTGGCTTTCTCCAGCAGTTGGGCGATGGCGGTGGTGACCGCTTCGTCGCGTTCGTTGAAGAGGTCGCTCAGTACGGCGCTGTCGCGGTCGATTCCGAGTACCAGCTGGGTCAGGTCGTTGGAGCCGATGGAGAAGCCGTCGAAACGTTCGGCGAACTGTTCGGCGAGAAAAACGTTGGCTGGAATTTCGGCCATGACGTAAACCTCAAGACCATGTTGACCGCGTACCAGGCCGTTGGCGGCCAGTTCGTTCAGTACTTTGTCGGCTTCTGCAATGCTTCTGCAGAAGGGGATCATGATGATGATGTTGTCGAGGCCGATCTGTTCGCGGGCCATGCGTACTGCGCGGCATTCCAGGGCGAAACCTTCGCGATAGCCTTCACTGTAATAACGACTGGCTCCGCGCCAGCCGAGCATGGGGTTTTCTTCACCCGGTTCGAAGGCGCTGCCGCCAATCAGCTGGGCGTATTCGTTGGTCTTGAAATCGCTCATGCGCACGATGACCGGTTTGGGATGCTGCGCTGCGGCGATGCGAGCTATGCCACGCGCCAGAGTTTCGACGAAATAATCTGACTTGTTTTCGTAGGCCGTGGTCAGTTCGGCGATCTGGCGGCGTGCCTGTTTGTCTTTGAGATCCTGATAATGCACCAGTGCCATGGGGTGGATTTTGATGATATTGCCGATGATGAATTCCATCCGCGCCAGTCCGACACCGTCACTAGGCAGTTGCCACCAGCGGAAAGCGGCGGCGGGGTTGCCCATATTGACCATGATGCGGGTTTGCGTTTCCGGGATGTCGTCCAGACTCATGGCCTGTATTCCAAAATCGAGAATGCCGTCGTAAACGTAACCGGTATCGCCCTCGGCGCAGGAGACGGTCACTTCCCTGCCGTTTTTCAATTCCCGTGTCGCGCCCTCCGCGCCGACAATAGCGGTGAGGCCCAGTTCGCGACTGACAATGGCCGCGTGACTGGTACGCCCGCCGTGGTCGGTGACGATGGCGGCGGCTTTTTTCATGATCGGCACCCAGTCCGGATCGGTCATGCCGGTCACCAGCACACCGCCCTCTTCAAAGCGGTCGATCTGGGCGGGGCTTTCCAGACGGCAGACTTTGCCGGTGGCGATGGAGTCACCTACGGAGAGTCCGGTAACGAGGCGCTGCCCCTCCTCTTTCAGATGATAGCTTTTCAGTGTGCCCGCCTCCTTGCGCGACTGTACCGTTTCCGGGCGTGCCTGCACGATATACAGCTTACCGGTCTCGCCGTCCTTGGCCCATTCCATGTCCATGGGCTGGCCGTAATGTTCTTCGATAGCGCTGGCCCAGCGTGCCAGCTGTAAAACTTCTTCGTCGTCCAGCACAAAGCTTGCACGTTCTTTTTTGGTGGTGTTGATCAGTTTTGAGGTGGCGTCGCTGCCGCGTGCATAAACCATTTTCCGACCCTTTCCGCCCAGTGTTTTTTCGATAATCGGTTGCAGCAAATGATTGTCCAGCAATGGCTTGAAGACATGGTACTGATCAGGCTCGACCATGCCCTGCACCACGGTTTCACCCAGCCCCCAGGCGCAGCTGATTAGTACGCTGTGCGGGAAACCGGTCTCGGTGTCGATGGAGAACATCACCCCGGAACCGGCCTTGTCTGCGCGCACCATCTCCTGCACACCAATGGAAAGTGCGACCTGCATGTGATCAAAACCGTGGTTGTTACGATAGGCGATGGCGCGGTCGGTGAATAGCGAGGCGAAGCAGCGTTTGCAGGCGTCGAGCAGTGCTTTGTCGCCGTGAATATTAAGAAAGGTTTCCAGCTGCCCGGCGAAGCTGGCTTCCGGCAGGTCTTCGGCGGTGGCGCTGCTGCGCACTGCCACGCTGGTCACCTTGTGACCGCTGCGTTCGGCCATTTCGTGATAGGAGCGCGTGATCGCCTCGGCCAGCGGTGCGGGGATCTCCGCGTCGAGAATCATCTTGCGTACTGCCTTGCCGATTGTGGCCAGATTTTTTCCCTGCTTATCCAGCTCTTCGAGTTTTCTAGTCATGCGTGACTTCAGCTCGTTGGCTTCGAGAAACGCCCAGTAAGCATCGGCAGTAGTGGCGAAGCCGCCCGGTACGCGAATGCCGGATTCTTCCAGCTTGCTGACCATCTCACCCAGTGATGAATTTTTGCCGCCGACGATGGCGGTATCTTCGCGCCCCAGATCAGTAAACCAGCGAACCAGTGATGTCTCTTTCATCATTTCATGCTCTCAATTAAATTGCTATTACCCGCTTTTTCGACATGATAAAGCCTTACGATTTTTTACGCCATTCATCGCCTTTCTTTTCATACTCCCGCTTCAGTGCCGACCATGCGATTTTATGCGTGGTCTCTTCGCGGCCGGCATTGCCCCTGCGTTCGTCAGGGCCCTTGTATTTATCCCAGGCGTTATTGAATGCGGCCATGTAAATTTCCTGCGCATGTTTTGGCAGTACGTTTTTGACCGGATCGGGAAGTTCTGAGATTTTATTGTATGGCATGAAAGTTTCTCGCTAAATAATAACCGCTTGATGAATGCCGCAGGGTATAACGTAGTTGGTGGCAATCTCACTTTTCTACATCGACCTGTGCATCGTCGTGACTGCACTTGAGGGTTTTTCAGACATTCTCGCTCTCACCTCCAGGCAGGCAACAGTCATGCTACGCTTACCCACAAATCGGATAGGTAGAAACGTTATTGATCACACTAACATTCATCACTCAGAATCCATCACTCACTACCCTCACGAATGTCATCTAATTTGAGACCCAGTCCTTGCGCTACGCCTTCGCCGTATGCTGGGTCGGCCTGATAAAAGTGACGGGTCTGGCGAAGCTGGATGACGTGCGGCACCTCTTTCAGCGCACCCACCAGATTGCCGATGAGCTGTGCTCTCTGGTCGTCATTCATTAGCCGATACAGCGCTCCGGCCTGGCTGTAATCCTCGTTGCCCTTACGATGGTTGTAACGGTCGGCGTCGCCGCTGATTTTCAGGGGCGGCTCTTTCATACCGGGGGATTCCACCGGCCCGCCGAAACTGTTGGGTTCGTAATTGACATCACCATCGACGTTACCGTCAAAACGCGTCTGACCATCGCGGTGATAGGTGTTTACCGGACAACGCGGTTTATTGACGTCGAGGGCGGCGTAGTTAATGCCGATGCGATAGCGGTGTGCATCCGGATAGGAAAGCAGGCGCGCCTGTAGCATCTTGTCCGGTGACGCGCTCATGCCTGGCGGCATGTTGCCGGGCTCGAACGCGGCCTGCTCGACTTCGGCGAAGTAATTTTGCGGATTGCGATTCAGCTCGATAATGCCCACTTCTATCGGCGGATAATCGCCGTGAGGCCATACTTTGGTAAGGTCGAAGGGATGGATGTGATAGCTCTCGGCTTCGTATTCGGGCATGATCTGAATCTGCACCTGCCAGCGGGGGAACTCACCGCGTTCAATGGCAGTGTGCAGATCACGCCGATGGTAATCCAGATCGTCGCCGGCGATGACAGCAGCTTCGCCATTGGTGAGCGTCTGAATGCCCTGTAGCGTTTTGATGTGCCACTTTATCCAGTAGCGCTCGCCTTCATTATTCCACAGACTGTAGGTATGGCTGGAATAGCCGTTCATGTGGCGATAGCTGGCGGGAATGCCGCGATCGGAAAACAGCGTAGTCACCTGATGCAGCGACTCCGGCGACAGGCTCCAGAAATCCCACTGCATTGTGTTGTCGCGCAGACCGGTGGCGGGGTCGCGTTTTTGCGAATGGATGAAATCGGAAAACTTCAATGGATCGCGCACGAAAAAAACCGGAGTATTGTTGCCCACCATGTCCCAGTTGCCTTCATCAGTATAAAACTTCAGGGCAAAGCCGCGCGGGTCGCGGGCGGTATCCGCCGAGCCCATCTCGCCCGCGACGGTGGAGAAGCGAGCGAACATTTCACAGCTGTTGCCGACTTTGGAAAACAGTTGGGTGCGGGTGTATTTGGAGATATCTCCCGTCACCGTGAAGGTGCCGTAAGCGCCCGCGCCTTTGGCATGCACCACCCGCTCCGGCACGCGTTCGCGATTGAAGTGTGCCATTTTTTCCATCAGTTGATAATCCTGCATCAGCACAGGACCGCGTGGACCAGCAGTCTGGGAATTTTGATTGTCGGCAACCGGGGTGCCGGCGGCAGTGGTCATGTAGGGGCATTTACTCATGGTAATCTCCTTTAGAAAATTTTTTCGTTATGTCATGACTGCATGACATAACCGGCGTTAACGCTTAATCAGTTTTTAACTGCTTGTTAACAACCACACGCTGCTAAGCGGCTACGGGCATGGTAACAGGTGGCGGGAAACAGCGTTCCCGAACAGGCATTATTCGGATTAATGCTTGAACTTCGCTGCTGCTTTGAAGCCTTCACCGACATCATGGATCGCCGATTCGAGCCCCTGTTTTATATCATCCCAGGCATCTTCACTGGCGGTGCGTAGCATGTCGAGTTTGGCTTCGGCGATCACCATTTTTTCCTGAAGGTCGACAATTCTGCGCTCATACTCGATCTTCATCGTGGCACTGGCCTGATTTGCTTTCGCCTTTAACTTGTCGATTTCTGCACGCCATTCGGCCAGTTTGGCGTGCTGCTTTTCTTCATAGGCCTTTTTGTCACTCATGATGTTCTCCGTCGCTTGACTGTTATCGGTATCGAGTTTAGCGGTATGCCGCTGGTGATTCGGTTATCTGAAACCAGGGGCAGCAGCTATTTATGTTTTCATTACTTTGCCGTAGTGGCTGTATAACTCGACTTCATAATCGTAACTGATAATTTCAGAGGGATCGTAAGCTGGTGCGGATTGTATGGTTTCGCGATCCAGCTCAACCACAATTTCGCTCATCGCCCAATCGACATTTCTGACCCATGCCGCGGCGATCAGCACCTTCTTACCCGGCAACCATTTGTGTATATCAACTACCAGATAATTAATCTGCCAGCTGTGGTCATCGATTACGAAATCATCAACACTTCCCAGCTCACCATCGCGCGCATGAATTTGATAACCGCGCACCTCCTTACTGTAACGCAGGTGTGGATCTTCCGGTTCGTCGGGAGGCTCGGGGCGCGCTGGTGGCGGCCCTACCGGACCTGCAATCGGCGGCTCCAGCCACCAGTAAGATTCCCATCTGAAGTAGTGGTAATACTCCATCTCGTAATGGCGTGACACCGGTTTTTTGGTGTCCATCAACGGGCTTTTCTTGATCTGTTTACGGGTTAGATCAACCCGAATATTTTTATGCTCATCATCCAGACCGATGATATGTCGCGGGGAAATTAACACTTCCCGGCCAATTAACCAGCCACCAGTGTGCACAATAAGATAACGCACCACCCAGCTCTCATCGTCGAAATAGACCTCCTTAAACTTGCCGATTTCGTCATCACGTGCTTGCAGTGCAAAGTGACTTAGATCCTTGAGTTTGCGTAGTTGTCGCATCACCGATCCTCGTTTTAAAAAAATATTCCAGAGATTGATGATTACATTAATAGGCTTGAATTCAAACGTGAGAGAAGTGAGGTAATAGGTTTGGATGGGGGGGATATAGTTGGCAGTTGGCAGTTAGCAGAAAAACAAAGTCCGCGAAGGACGCGAAAAGGGCAAAACAAAAATACAAACGGTTTTTTTGCGTCCTTCGCGGACTTTGTCCTTGTTTTTGCTGCCAACTGCCAACTGCCAACTATCTTTTAACCTATCGCAATAACAATACGGGTACTCGAGCGTTGCGAATCACACTGGTGGTGGTGCTGCCAACCAGGAAGCGTCGGATGACGGAGTGGCCGTAGGCGCCCATCACCAGCATGTCGATGTTGTGGGCGGCACGGTAGTCACACAGTACGCGTTCCACTTCGCCCTCTTCCAGGGCGGTGGTGACGTCAAACTCTGAAGCTTCGAGGGTGTGTCTGGCCCATTCCAGTTGGCCGCGGTTGGCCTTGTTGTCGGCACCAATCATTACTACGTGACAGGGCAGCCCCATGAACAGTGGGCTGCCGGCGACCATGTCGAGCACTTTGTGGGCGGTTGCACTGCCGTCGTAGGCGATCATGATGCGCTCGGGCGTTTTGAATTCGGCGGTGGCGATGAGCATGGGGCGGTGCAGTGTGCGTGCCAGTGTTTCCAGTCGGCTGCCGATGTGCTCGCCCAGATTCTCGTCGTGTTTGCCAAGCACCAGCAGGCGAGTGTCCTGCTCGATGGCGACCAGTGAGTCCAGCAGGCTACCATGGCGCTGGTGCACAATCGGATTGGTAATGCCATCGTCAATCGCGCGCTGCCTTGCTGTTTCCAGCATCAGGCGACCCTGTTCGAGCACGACTTTACCGCGTTTTTCGTCCAGCTCCGCCAGCTCCTGCAACAGCGTCTCGCGGCTGCCGAGGCCGATGTTGCCACTGAGGTCGGTTCGGGTGGGGTATTCCGATTTGTCGAGCACGTGCAACAATACCAGCGGCGCGTCGAGGCGCAGACTGGCCCAGGCTGCGTAGTCGCTCACCGAGGTGGAGATACTGGTTCCATCAATACAGGCTATTACATTAATCATTATTATTTTCCTCGGTTAGTGTCCCATCAGTTTATCTACAGCATCCGGTTTATCATGCACCGCAAACTTGTCGACGATGGTAGCGCTGGCCTCATTGAGACCGATGATTTCCACTTCGGTGCCTTCGCGGCGGAATTTAAGCACTGCCTTGTCCAGTGCCGCCACCGCCGTAATATCCCAGAAGTGGGCCTGACAGACATCGATCACCACCTTGCTGAGCGCCTCCTTGAAGTCGAAAAAATCGACGAATTTGTCGGCTGAGGCAAAGAATACCTGACCCACGATCCGATAGGTACGGGTGTCGCCTTCGGCGTCGATTTCGGAGGTGACGTACTGGTACTGACCGACCTTGTTGGCGAAGAACAGCGAACCCAACAGCACCCCGACGAACACCCCGTAGGCCAGGTTGTGGGTACCGACCACGACTACCACGGTGGTGATCATCACCACGCTGGCGCTGGCTGGGTTCTTTTTCAGGTTCATTATCGAATCCCAGCTGAAGGTACCGATGGAGACCATGATCATCACCGCCACCAGCGCGGCTATTGGAATCTGCGAGACCCATTCGCCCAGAAATACCACCATCAGCAGCAGATAAACACCGGCGCTGAGGGTGGAAAGTCGGCCACGACCGCCTGATTTGATGTTGATCACCGACTGGCCGATCATCGCACAACTGGCCATGCCGCCAAGCAAACCGGTGCCGATATTGGCGATACCCTGGCCTTTACACTCGCGGTTCTTATCGCTGGTGCTATCGGTGAGGTCATCGATGATGGTCGCGGTCATCATCGATTCAAGCAGCCCCACTACCGCCAGAGAGAGCGAATAGGGAAAGATGATCGCCAACGTTTCAAAATTCAGCGGCACGTCGGGCCAGAGGAATATCGGCAGGGTATCGGGCAGTTCGCCCATGTCACCGACGGTGCGAATATCCATTTGCAATACCATGGCGATGGCAGTCAATACCACAATAGTCACCAGTGGTGAAGGCACGGCGCGGGTGAGGTATGGAAACAGATAGATGATACCGAGGCCGCCGGCAGTCATGGCGTAGACGTGCCAGGTGACGTTAGTCAGTTCCGGCAACTGCGCCATGAAAATCAGAATCGCCAGCGCGTTGACGAAGCCGGTGACCACCGAACGGGAGACAAAACGCATCAGCGAGCCGAGCTTCAGATAGCCGGCAATGATCTGTAGCACCCCGGTCAGCAAGGTGGCTGCCAGCAGATACTCCAGGCCGTGCTCTTTTACCAACAGCACCACCAGCAGTGCCATGGCACCGGTAGCGGCGGAGACCATGCCCGGCCTGCCGCCGGTGAAAGCGATAATCACCGCCATGGAGAAGGAGGCGTAAAGCCCCACTTTGGGATCGATACCGGCGATGATGGAAAAGGCAATCGCCTCGGGGATCAGCGCCAGCGCCACCACTATACCGGCGAGCAGGTCGCCGCGGATATTGCCGAGCCAGGTATTGCGTAGAGTAACTAACATTTTTTTCCTTATATTAAATATTCATCAATGGCCGCGCTGAGAAGCGTAAACCAGAGCAATGGCAGAGATGCCGGGGTGTTTCTGACATACCGATGCCAGATAGCAAAGATGCTATGAGCATCGCACTCAATCGGAAAACGCTAGGGTGGCGTGACCGGTGAAGAAATTAAACATATCATGATTGAGCTAAGCCATACGATAAAAAGAGGCGTACCTTAACATATTGCCGCCCTGATGGCACATCCAGCATGAGAGAGAAAGACTTGTTCACCGCAGAGACGCAGAGAAAATCATCACCGGTTTAATAGCCAGACCTTCAATAAACGAGCCTTCGAAGACAAGCAGAATATCAATTCAGTAGTAATTTATTTATAACCACAAGCACGAAGACGATGCCCAGTAGCACCAGCAGGGTTATGGCAAAACTCCAGCGTTGTAATATAAGCTCGGCGTTTTTCAGGGCTTTTTTCCAGACGGGAATATGCAAATAATATTGGGCCGTGGCAAGAGAGGTTGCGCGCAAGCGCGGCAGCGTTTCCATGCCCAGGCTTCTTATGCGACGCACAATTCTTGCCGATCCGCGCTCCACCCACATCACTCTGACTTCTGTCGGGTTCATGCTTTTATCGGCTGATTGTTTTCCGTCGTGTCGCCATGCGATAGTTGCTGTCAGCAGTGCCAGAGCCAGTGACAGAAACACAATATAAAAATAGGCCAGATGACCGTACTGCTGCCAGAGGTCAGGCTGGCTCAAACCGATCCCCAGCGCCACGGTGAACAGGCCGGTTGCCATCAGGGTGAGCTGCGCCGGCAGGGTTTTAAGTTCTCGCCGTATCAGCACGTAAAGCAGGCTGAACAGGACTGCGGCGAGACCTGAAAACTGAACCACCCTGCCTGCAAGCGGCAATGTGATCTCGCCCAGCGGTAGCCAGCGAAGAATACCCAGCAGGGCGATAGCAACAGGAACGCCGCCAATCAGGAGTGCGATGGGTGGCGCGGCTGCGCGAAACGCCAGTGGCAGCCAGAAATAGACCGGCCAGAAACCGGCCTTGAGTGCGAAGCCCAGAACCACCATCGACAGGTATAAAGAGCTGTAATCAGAGGTTGGCAACGCGGTATGCACTGCTGCAAAATTTAACTTTGCTGTGCGCACTACATCGATACTCAAGTTCGCATCGCGCACGGCTGAAAAACTTAAATTATCGGTGGCGACGACGGCGATTAATGCCGCTTCAAATAACAGCAGGTCGGCGATGATAAGAAAACACAGATAGACCAGACCTGCGCGTTTGGCACTGTCGCCACCGCCGTTGATCAGCAGGCCGTAAAAGCTGTAGCCCATGAGCGTGGAGAATGTAAAAAATCCAATCACATCAATCGCCAGAATTGCGGCCAGATAACCGCTTAATGTCAGTAGAAAAAAAGTGCTGTAACGCTGATTGATTATTTCACTTGATAGCGCGCCGTCACTGCGCTGCAACTGAGTAGACAGGAAAAATGCAGCGGGCAACCAGAGCAGTAAAGCCATCGAAAGTAACAGCGGTGTCTGCTCGGCAAAACCTAAACCTGAACCCAGCAATAACCAGGACAACTCAAGCACACTTTTCTCGGCGAACAGTAGCAGCAAAAGCGACGGTAGAATTGCCACATAGATAGCGCCGGGAATAAACCGGCGCAGCCATGGCGCCGCCAATAACAGCGGCAGCAAGGGTGTTAACAGCAGCAGAAATTCGCTCATGGTCATGGCGAATATTCCAGCGAGGTAATAAAACGCGCCCACTCCAGCGTGCTATATGGCAGTGATGCCAGCAGCCCTAAAATCAGCGACAGCAGCGCGGTGAACAGCGGCGGCAGCAGCAGAGCCCAGGCGGTTTCTCTGTGCCACAAATAGTTTGTCGCCGGCCATTCTTGTACAGGCTCTCTGAACCAGGCGCGATGCAGAATGGGTAAGAAATACATGGCGTTCAACAGGCTGCTGCCGGCGAGTACAAGTATCACCCAGTCCTGCCCGGCATCGAGCGCGCCCAGCCCCAGATACCATTTGCTGATAAACCCTGCCAGTGGTGGCGCACCCATCATGCCGAAAGCGCCCAGCGTAAAGGCGGCCATGGTCAGGGGCATGCGACGACCCACGCCGTCCATTTCACTGACTTTATGAATACCCAGTGTTTCCGAAAGATTGCCCGCGCAGAAAAACAGCGTGATTTTCATGATGCCCTGATGCACCAGATGGACCAGTCCACCGATGGTCGCAATAGGCCCGGCCAAGGCAATACCCAGAGTGATGTAAGACACCTGACTGACTGTGGAAAAGGCCAGACGGCGTTTCAGGTCATCCTGAAACAGGGCGCGCACGGAACCGTAGATTATGGTGATCGCAGCCAGTATGGCCAGCGGCAAAGTCACTCCCAGCTCGCTGGCAAACTTAATGCCATAGACGTCGTAAACCACGCGCGCGATACCGAATGCACCGGCTTTCACCACCGCCACCGCGTGCAACAGGGCGCTCACCGGCGCAGGTGCCACCATCGCCTGGGGTAGCCAGCTGTGAAATGGTACCAGCGCCGCCTTCACGCCCAGCCCGGCAATAAGCAGAGCAAAAATAATGATCAGTGAGGTGTCATGACCGGGCAACAGTCCGGCCACAAAACCGCGATGGGTGAATTCTAGCGTGCCGGTCAGGCTATACAGCCAGACTGTACCTAACAGCAGCAGCGCGCCACCGATCATGGTATGAATTAAATAACTGCGCCCTGCCCGACGCGCCTCCTCGGTGCCGCGGTGCACGATGAGGGGATAGGTAGTCAGTGTCAGCAGTTCGTAAAACAGTACAAAGGTGATCAAGTTGCCCGCCAGGGCTATGCCAATGGTAGCGGTTACGCAGAGGCTGAAAAAACCGAAAAAGCGACTGCGATTGGGTGAATTTTCCAGATAGCTGATGGCATAGACGGTGGTCACCAGCCACAGCACCGTGGACAGGGTGATGAACAGAATCGACAGTGCATCGGCCTTGAGCACCAGCTCCAGTCCGGGCAGGAACGGCAGTCGGGTTTCGTACTGCTGCCCGTTGGAAAGCCCCCAGATGACGATACCGACCAGAATTACCTTGAGCAGGGCGCCGCTCATATTGAGGGTAATACGGGTACGTACCGCCTCTTCCGGCAACATGAAAATAATCAGACCGGGCACCATGGAGCTGGCCAGAATTAACAGCGGAAGCTCGTAATACCCGCTCATGCGGCGGCTCCCGAATCGAGTGCCGGTAATGAGATTGCTAATGGCGCACCAATATCCATCAGCGCTAAAGGCCAGTGCGTAAGCAGACCCAGCACAATAGCCGCCAGCGCCAGTGCAAAAGCAGTCCACTCCATGGTGGGGGAAACTTCACTGGCTTCATGCGTCACTTCGGCCTGGGTAAAGGCGTAACCAATTACCTTGAAAACATAGGCCGCCGCCAGCAAGCTACCCAGTATCATAACAACCGCCCAGCCCCACTCACCGGACCGCAATGCGGTATCCAGCAACAGCCACTTGCCGACGAAGCCGGCGCTGGGCGGCAGTCCCATAATGCTGACACCCGCCAGGGCGAACGCCGCCAGCGTCAGCGGCAGTCTTTGCGCCACGCGGTCGAGGTGGGAGATACGATCATGGCCGCCGAACAGCAGCAGGTTGCCCGCCGCCAGAAACATCGCTGATTTCGCCAGTGCATGCGATAACAGCAGATACATCGCCCCTTTCCAGGCCATGGTGGTGGCCAGCGGGAAGGCGATAAACAGGTAGCCCAACTGCGACACCGTGGAATAGGCGATCAGCATTTTGAGCCGGGTCTGACGGAGCGCCTGCACTCCGCCCCAGAGTATCGCCGCCGCCCCGAGCAGCCCCAGAAACTGCCCGGGTGCGGCGTGGCTGAGGGGAAAGACCTCCAGCCACAGCCGCAACAGAATGTAAAAGGAGGCCTTCACCACCAGCGCTGACAGCAGTGCGCTCACCGCCGCCGGGGCATTGGCGTGCGCGGGCGGCAACCAGAAATGCAGTGGAAACAGCGCCGTTTTGAGCAGCAGACCGGCTGTCATAAGAACCATGGCGGCCCAGACCGCGGGGGTCGATTCCATGCGTTGCGCCAGTATAGCAATGTCGACGCTGGCGAAGCTGTGGTAGAGCAGCGCCAGACCCAGCAGATATAACATCGACCCCAGCAGACTAACCAGCAGGTAACGCATGGCGGCACCCAGCGCGGCACTACCGCCTGCCAGTGCCACCAGAGCCACCGCAGACAGCCCGAGCAGTTCAAGCGTGACATAAAGATTGAACAGATCGGCCGAGAGGAAAAGCGCATTCAGTGCGGTCCACAACAGCAGCCATAACGGCCAGAAATACACCGCCTTCTCCGGCTTGAAAGCGGCATTGGCGTAAATGCTGACGGCCAAACCCACCGTAACGGTGATCAGCAGCATCAGCAGGCTCAGGCCGTCGACATAAAGGTCGATACCCAACGGCGCACCCCAGCCACCCACCGGGTAACGCATTGCCCCCTGCTCCAGCAGTTGCCAGAGCAAGGCGACGGCGCCCGCAGCAATGGCCAATGCTGTCATCAACCCCAGCGCTTTCACCTGTCGCGGCAACAGAAAGCATAGCAGCGTACCGATCAGCGGTAACACGATCAGCATGACCGGCCAGGGGATCGTTTGCATCGACATTATTATGAGAACATCATTCAGTGGGCTCTTCGATCAGCTCGGCGCTACCGCTGGCATCGCGCAGGCGTAGCATCAACGCCAGCGCCAGTGCAGTGGCGGAGACCGCCACCACGATACCGGTGATCACCATCGCGTGTGGCACCGCATCCAGTAAAGGCCGGGCGCGTGTTGACAGTGCGACGAGCTGTAGAAACACGCCGCCGGTCATGATATTGAGAGCCAGAATTTTGCGCAGCAGATGTGAATAAATAATGAGCGCATACAGCCCCAGCGTGAACAGCGCGATGCCGGTTAGCGCATATAGGTAGGCGTTATTCATTCTCCCCTCCTGAATCTGTTTGTCGTGCCGAAATTTGCTCCGGCTGTGGCCGGCTGCCATAAAACAGCGCTGCCAGCGTGACCCCGATCGAGAGTGTGGCGGCGGTTTCGATCAGCAGGATTAGTGCGCCGGCGAATGCGGGTGGCAGTTGTAGCAGCTGTCCGCCGGACAGCATCATGATGAGTGCTACACTGACAAAAACCGCCAGCCCGATGATCAGGGCAAAGCGCAACGGCCAGCCGAGAAATCTTGCCGTTAGTCGCCAGCCGGCCAGCAGTAACAGCACCCCGGCTGCGGCCAGCACCGAACCGGCCTGAAAAGCACCGCCCGGTGCCCGTGCGCCCACCCAGAGCAGATACCCGGCCACCAGCAGCAGCAATGGCACCAGCAGGCGCGAGAGCATATCCAGCACCGGTCCCGGCGATGAGTCGTACTGCTCCGGCAGTCGCCTGAGAGACCAGACCCCGAGCAGTGCCAGCAACAGCACGGCCATTTCCAGCAAGGTATCGTAACCCCGAAAATTGAGCAGCACCGCCGTCACCGGATTGCTGACACCGCTGAGGTATAAATTCTCAGCCACATTCCGGCTCAAACCTGGTGCTTCCGGCGGCAGGCTGAGCACCGCATAGGCCAGACCTGCCGCCACTGCTGACAACATTAGCACCAGCGAATATCGAAACAGATTTTGTTTATTAGAAAACCCCTGATTAACAGCAGCAGTGGTGCGTACTGAATCTTCCGGCGCAAATCTCTGTTTGGCGTTGCGGTTGCTTTCGGTATTATCTGTTTTCGCTGCCACTGCGTTAAGCCTTGCCAGTGCCACCAGCAGCAAAGCACCGGTCAGGCCGGCACCGATCGCAGCCTCGGCGAGTGCGATGTCCGGGGCATTGAGTCGTACCCAGGCCAGCGCCATCAACAGGCCAAAAGCGATGAACAGCACAATGGCCTTGAATAGATCGGCGCTCGCCAAGGTTTGCCAGGCCAGCCATATCAGGGTGACGCCAAGCAAACCATCAAAGAGCCATTGTAGTAGTGTCATCGTGTCCAGGGTTTAATGCCTTTTTGTTGTGCCGAACGGGCGACCAGATGGGCGACGCTGGCACTTGCCAGCAGCACCAGCAGCCAGATCAAAATAAGTTTGAATACCACGGTCAGCGACTCTGCCTGCAATGCCAGACCCACGATGACCAGACCCAGACCGAGATTGTCCGCCTTGGTCAGGGCATGCAGACGCGAATAAATATCGGGAAAACGTAACAGGCCAACCGTTCCCGCAATATAGAAAAAGGCACCGGCGATTAACAGCAACAGGGTGAAAAAATCAGTCATCGACATGGTTTTTCTCCAGCTCGATTCCCGGCCAGGCACAGCAGACAAATGCCACCGCCGCGACGGTAGCCAGCAGCGCAAATACCAGAGCCACATCCCGCAATGACGCCTGACCGAATGCCTGTGCCAGCAACAATATGCAGGCCACCGCCGTGGTGCTGAATAGCTGCGCCGCCAGCATACGATCAGCTGGCGTTGGACCACGCAGTACTCGCCATAAACCTGCCACCAGGGTGATCAAAAGCAGCAGCGCAATACTTAAATAAAGTTTTTCCATAAAGCCAGCCATTATCTGTGATATTAAATTTTGAACACTTAAAAAACCTTTTCACCGCAGAGGCGCAGAGAAAACCAACGTTAATTTAATAAAAATTTTTATCTGCGGTGAATGTCTTTTTAATATTAAAAGTCGTTGTACAATTACGCCAGTCAGTCTGACAACTCACATTCAAAAACAGCAGCCAGTCTGGCTTCCAGTGTCTTGAGATGTTCGACAAAATCACCGGTTTCATCCAGTACATGTACGCGCAAAATAGAATCGTCGAGTTCAGCGCATAAGGTACCCGGTAGCAGGCTGACACTATTGGCCATAAAAATCTGCGGCAATCCCGGTGATAGCCGAAGTGAATATTCGTGCAGACCCGGTGAGATTGGCAAATTCGGATGCAGTGCGCGGCCGGCGACATCGATGCCACCGCGGATGGATTGCCATAGAAAAAATGAGATGAAACGCACAAGCCCGAAGACGGACCAGACGCCCGGCGGCAACAACAGCACACTGACCAGTGTTGTCAGTGCCACCACGGGCAGGCCCATTGACCATGAGTCGACAGCACCGTGAGTGAGTGCCCACCAGACCAGTGCAAACAGCAGGCTGCGAAACAGAACCGCGCGCAGCTGGATAATTATTGGCTTAGCCGATCTGGTTGTGAAAAATTTTCTGGTCATTGGTTGCCATCATCAAATCACATTTATTAATATTTTTTATAGCATGAACAGAATGGCAGCAGAGAGGAATCAGGTCAACTGATATATAGTGGTGTAACAGTTATTTATAACTTCGGTAATGTATAGGGAATACTCATTGCTTTTTTTTGCTGCTCGGCATAATTCCGGTTACGGCCTCAGCCGTTTTGAGTCTCGGCGCAGGAAATACATAAGGCCGCGGCCGGATCAAATTCCAGTCTGCGTACATTAATAATTTCATCGCATTCGAGGCAGTAGCCGTAACTGCCGTCGTCGCAACGCCGTAGCGCCGCCTCGATGAGTCGCAGTGACAACTCTGCCCGCTGACGGGTATTTTGTGCCATCGCCTGCTGTTGCATTGCGTCCATTCGTGAGAGCCGACCAACACTGGTCTGATCCAGCACTACGGTTGCAGCCGAGGCATTGCGTGCGTCGACCAGACCCAGGTTGACATCGCGAGCAGCGAGCAGTTTGGCGCGAAAGTGATTGATATCAGGGCTATCCGGCATATTAATATCTCTGCTGGTTAAGTTGACTGGAATGCCCGAACACCCTGTTCATAGAATCAGGTGAGGCGCCGAGGGACGAACCATACGTTCACATTTATGTATTCTCACACCACGGGATTATACGGTTTCAGGCTTACCCATTATAAAACAATTACTCCCTGCCCGCTTGGCCTCATACATTGCCCTGTCGCTCTGATCGATCAGACTGGCATGTCCATATGGAAATTTCCACGCTGATGGTTACGTTGAGAGTAAGCTACTGATGACAGATGGGTTCACTGACAACGGCGATGATCTTGCCGGCAATACCGGCACGCAGGCGATGACCGGTTTCGCGCAGAACCGGATCACCGACGTCATGACCATAACGATCATTGATCTACTTGAAGCCATCAAGATCCATATAGAGCAAGGCAAGGCCACCACCTTGAAAAATGTACTAACAAAACGCATGGAAAAAATACCCTTCAATCAAGACCGTCAGCAGCAGGGATGCTGCTGCCGGGCGTACACGGATGTATTCTCAGCGCGTCTTGATTGAAGGGTATCCTTTCCATGTAACTCAATAGTATATCGCTTAGTTCTCGTAACATGCAGTCGAATCCCTTTTTATTTATGCCACTACAATAAATTGGACAATGCTAGAATTATCGCGCAACCACATCATGAAGCATTATTAATTATTGCCCCGGATCTTTCAGCACCCGGGGTCAAGGCTAATTGAAGACGCAGCAAGCAAAGCCATTTAAGCCCATTTGAAAGGAGCAACCTGACTGTGGAAATTCTTAATCAAACAATAATGAATAACACCTTGTTGCAGTGGCTAATCGCTACGACTGCATTGCTGATCACGGTGATGGTGCTGCGACTGGCGCAACATCTGATTAGCCGCCGACTGACCTCGATCAGCCCTCAAACAGAAATGCTCTGGCGGGATATCACCGTCGCACTTTTCGACAAAACTAAAATTCTGTTCCTGATTATCGTGGGCATTTTTGTGGGCGCCACTTTTTTGCAAATGCCTGATCGAATCCAGGCTGCCGTTTCAAGTCTGCTGGTTATCGCCCTGCTCTTTCAGGCGGGCATCTGGGGTGGCGCATTTATTGCCGCCATGCTGGAAAGATACCGGCTGCGGGCGCTGGATAAAAACCGTGCGGCGGTAACCACCATCAATGTTATCGGTCTGGTCAGCCAAATAATTCTATGGTCGATTGTGGTGTTGCTGGCACTGGACAACCTTGGCATAAATGTGACAGCACTGGTAGCTGGTTTAGGCATTGGCGGTATCGCGGTGGCTCTGGCGTTGCAGAATATTCTCGGTGATCTGTTCGCCTCGCTCTCCATTATGCTCGACAAGCCTTTTATCGTAGGCGACTTTCTAATCATTGGAGATTTTTTGGGTAACGTGGAATATGTCGGCCTGAAAACAACCCGACTGCGAAGCCTCTCCGGCGAGCAGCTGGTGTTTTCCAACTCGGACCTGCTCAATAGCCGCATCCGCAATTATGGCCGGATGTATGAACGGCGCGTGGTTTTCAGCATCGGAGTGATATACCAGACGCCCCGTGCCAAGCTCAAACTCATTCCTGAAATAATTCGTGAAGCGGTCGAGGCACAGGAAAATTCACGTTTCGATCGCGCTCATTTTTCAAAATACGGCAACTATGATTTGCAGTTCGAAGCAGTCTTTTATGTTCTGTCACCGGATTACACTATTTATATGGATATACAACAGGCGATTTATTTTGCCATTCATGAACGTTTTGAACAGGAAGGCATTGAGTTTGCCTACCCAACTCAGACGGTATATGTTACTCAGGAACAGCCATCCGAAGCCTAATTATCAATGAGTAAAATCAATAGCCGTAATCATGGGTTTTTGCAAACCGGGCAATACTCGCCTCAGACAGGCCATCGCCCAAATAAAGCATGCAAAAAACCTCACAAACCGTTAGAATACGCGTCCCTTCTGACTCTTGCTCATATTCTCACCGAACACGGGCAATCAGGAAATACCCGATAACCCTTTGTTTTCTATCTCACAGGTTCTGAATATATGACTACCGATACAGTCACCACTTTTGATCAATTGGCGCTGAGCAAACCCATTTTAAAAGCCCTGAACGACGTGGGTTATGAAACCCCTTCTCCGATTCAGGCAGAAACAATCCCGTTATTACTTGACGGCAAGGACATCATTGGACAGGCCCAGACCGGAACCGGTAAAACCGCCGCCTTTGCCCTGCCGCTGCTGTCCAAGCTTGATTTAAAGCAGAAAGATCCGCAGATTATGGTGCTGGCACCCACTCGTGAACTGGCCATTCAGGTGGCGGAAGCCTTCCAGAAATACGCCAAGCACATGGTGGGCTTTCACGTATTGCCCATTTATGGTGGTCAGGATTACCGTGGACAACTGCGCTCGCTGGAGCGCGGCACACATGTCGTCGTCGGCACCCCCGGTCGAGTCATGGATCACATGCGTCGCGGCACGTTAAAACTGGGCAAACTCAGCGCACTGGTGCTGGATGAAGCCGATGAGATGCTCCGCATGGGCTTTATCGACGACGTGGAATGGATACTTGAGCAGACGCCGAAAACCCGGCAAATCGCCCTGTTTTCGGCCACCATGCCGCAGCAGATTCGCCGCATTGCCACCAAATATCTCAATAATCCTGAACAGATCACCATCAAGAATAAAACCGCGACGGTCGACACCATTCGTCAGCGTTACTGGATGGTCAGCGGCATGCACAAACTGGATGCTCTCACCCGTATTCTCGAGGCTGAAAACTTTGACGGCATGATCATTTTTGTGCGCACCAAAATCGCCACCGTAGAGCTGGCTGAAAAACTCGAGGCCCGCGGTTACTCTGCCGCCGCCCTCAATGGTGACATTCAGCAGAATCAGCGCGAACGCACCATCACCCAGCTGAAAAACGGCAAGCTGGATATCATTGTCGCCACCGATGTCGCCGCCCGCGGTCTTGATGTCGAACGCATCAGCCACGTGGTCAATTACGATATCCCTCATGACACCGAATCCTATGTTCATCGTATCGGCCGTACTGGCCGTGCCGGTCGAAAGGGCGATGCGATTTTATTTGTGGCTCCGCGTGAAAAACGTCTGTTAAGCGCCATCGAAAATGCCACTCGTCAGAGAATCGAGATGATGGAGTTGCCCTCAACCGAACTGATAAATGACAAACGCATTGCCGATTTCAAGCAACGCATCAGCGATGCACTGGCCACCGAAAATTTCGGTCTGTTTCCGCAAATGATTGAAGAATATCAGCAGGAGCATAACGTGCCTGCAATAGAGATAGCCGCAGCCCTCGCCAAGCTATTGCAGGGTGATACCCCGCTGCTGCTTCAGAACAAACCTCAGGGCAAGGCAAGTCAGAAACGTGGCGACAACGCCTGGAGCAAAGACGAGCGTCCGCAACGCGAGAAACCAATTCGCACGCCCAGAAAAGATTCACCACTCGAAGAAGGCATGCAGCGTTACCGCATCGAGGTCGGACATAACCATGATGTGATGCCCGGCAATATCGTTGGCGCTATCGCCAACGAAGCCAACATTGACAGCAAATTTATCGGCCGCATCAGCATTCACGATGATTACAGTCTGGTTGATTTGCCCAAAGACATGCCCGATGAATTAATGAGAGACCTGAAAAAAGCCCGCGTGGCCGGTCAGCAGCTGAATATTTCAGTACTCGACAAAGACAGCAATCCTGCGAGTTCGGAAAAACGCGGCGCGGGCAAAGGCAAGCCCAAAGATAAATTGAAAATCAAGGCTCGAAAGAGCATCAAGAAAAAAGCGCGTAAAAGTTAAGCTGAATAAATAACGCGATTGCTAACAAAACGCATGGAAAGGATACCCTTCAATCAAGACCGTCAGCAGCAGGGATGCTGCTGCCGAGCGTACACGGATGTATTCTCAGCGCGTCTTGATTGAAGGGTATCCTTTTCATATAACTCAATAGTATGCTACATATTTTGCATGGTAACAAAACATGCATAAGAATCGAATGAGTGTGGGTGACTGTTATCTGAATTAGATAAGTTATGAACCGTTCACTCTCTGAAAGGAAAAAGCAAAAAGATAGAAACCGACTTACACTAACGCTACACCATTGCCTGCTTTTTTAGACATGGCTATCACTTAAAGCTAGAAACCTGCCCAACAGGAAAATGGTTTAAGCGCTGACGCACTGGCCAGAAAAAACAAAGCGGCAATAAACTTAAAAGTGCAGTCAATCGGTTTATTTATTTCCGAAAAAAGTTAAGACTTAAATCAAGTCGAGTCTGACCCATTCTATTAATGGTCATTATCGCGCTCTTCCTCGCCTACCTGGAAAAAACATCCATCAAAGCCAATCCTGTCGATTTGAGCAAAACTATTTATTTTTCAACACATGCTCAAGCGCCGCCGACAGCTCGGCATACTGAAACTGATACCCCGCCGCCAGCATTTTTGCAGGCTTAACGCGCGCGCTTGAGAGCAACAATTCATCGGCCATTTCGCCGAACAGAATTCCAGCCACGAACGCCGGCATGGGAAAAACAGTCGGTCGATGCAGCACCTTACCCAGTGCTTTAGTCAGCTGGTAGTTGGTGACAGCTTCGGGCGAAACCATATTAACCGGGCCACTGACAGTATCATGCAACATGATAAATTCAATCATCGCCACCATATCATCAATACAGACCCAGCTTATATACTGCCCGCCCTTGCCGAGCACACCACCCAGGCCCAGCTTAAAGGGCAGCAGCATTTTTTTAAGCGCACCCCCGGTCGAACTCAGCACAATACCGGTTCGACTATTCACCACCCGGATTCCCGCCTGTTTCGCCGGCTCCGCCGCAGCCTCCCACTGCTGACAGAGTTGCGCTGAAAAATTCGTACCCGGCGGACTGTTTTCATCAAGGATTTCATCGCCCCGGTTACCGTAAAAGCCAATGGCAGAGCCCGAAATCAACAACGTCGGTTTATGCTCAGCTTTAAGCAGATAATCGACCAGCAACCGCGTGGCCTTAACACGACTATTTAAGATACGATCCTTTTTAGCATTGCTCCAGCGACTATCAATCAGATTTTCTCCGGCAAAATTAATAACCACATCCGGCGCACCAAAACTGCCTAAATCAACCACACCTTTTTCGATATCCCAGAAGGGGTGGTCTTCATCGTGCCGCGTACGCAACAGACCAGCAACATCGTGTCCCGACTCAGTGAGTTTTTTAATCAGCGCCGTACCAATAAGGCCGGATGAGCCCGTGATCAATACCTTCATGATGCCAACTCCTATGAATATTACGTTGCTTAATTATCTATGCTACATTGCCCATAAGAAATAAAGTGTTTACCGTAGAAGTCACACTAAAATGGCAAGGGGAATTTAAAAGCGCTTTTATACTTCATGCTACCGCATGAAAAAAACCACGTAATATACAAAATGATTATTGAGTTTTTCTGTTAGTACGCTGGGAGGAAACAAGGCAAAACACAGGATCTGACTCTAAGTTTGATTGTAGATGTAGTGAGGCACGAACCGCAAGACTAGCAGTGGGTCAGCTCTCTTTACTAAGCGGTGATCTATATTAGAGACAATTGCCTGCTGCTCCTGATTTTCCTTTTCCGAAAATATCACACAGCTTCAACAATTTTTGCTTATTAATTACAGTTGCTCTTCTCGTTTGACGACTTTTAACTATCTCCAGATTTTCAAATTGTCGGAATGCTCGACTGAGGGATTCTGCCCGCATTCCAAGATAATTGGCAATATCCGCTTTTGACATTGGCAGGTAAAACAGATCTGAACTGTCATTGATCGGTTCAATATTTTTTTTACAAAGCGCATTTAAAAAGCATAATAAGCGTTGTTCAGTATACAAGTTACGTGTGCTGTATAGGTGATCATCTATTTCACGAAGTCTCCGGCTAAGTAGCATATTTATTTTTTTCAGAACAGGCAAAGATGATTCGCCAAGCGTGGCGAGTTTATGCGTCCTTATCTCGCATACCCAGGTTTCCTTTAGAGCAATTGCATTGTAGTTGTATTGCTCAAGACCCAGAGATTCCAAACCAATCAGGTCACCAGTAAAATAAAATCCGCTGACATGGTTACTACCGTCCTCCATTTTCTTTTCCAGCTTTATCGCGCCCGATTGAATAACGTAAAGTGAGGTGGCATGATCATTCATTTTATAAATAAACTCATCTTGCTTATATACCAACTCAAACTTGGTCAGGTTACGAATACTGCAAAAAATTTCTTCATCACCCCACAGTTCCACACAGCAATCCCGGGTGGGACAGCTGTCAGTTTCTTGCCTGTTCTTAATCATATGGAGACAGATAGTCGCGGGATCTCGATTAGATTTTTTCATAGTTTTCATCTTTATTGATAGTCAAATTGTATGGGCGATTTGTCAGTAACACCCAATAAAAACGACGATATATACAATTGTCTTTAATTTAACATAATTCTTTCAACAGCGCTAATATGGCAATATTCAGACGGTGAACATTTCTCGCTACGTTAGCACCTCCACTAGCAGAGATATTTGGGGCATACGTTGTTATCTCTCATAATCCTTACGTTAACCTGCCTCTTTCCAGTAGACCTGTTCCATGAAAAATGGGCGCTGATAAAGCGTATCCAAGGTGCATGCACTCACCGTATCATAATCATAACCATTGCCAGTACGCAGCAGGT
>JAVVEE010000038.1:0-24788 GCA_032251315.1 Gammaproteobacteria bacterium | reverse complement strand
ACCCGCTAAAATAATGGCGGAACAAATGGCTGCTATCGCAGCTTAGGATGTTATGCACTTCGGAGTTGAATCTGCCTAACTTTTCAATGCCGAGCGTTTCAACAAAGTTATTCATTAATGGCAATTTATTCCCTCTTGCATCACCATTCGGAAAGGCTGCGTAACTGGCACCTGCGCCTAAAATAACAACGTGGGGTTTGCCTACCTCTACCTGTTTGATTTCTTCTTCTGCTGAAACTTCCATTCTTCACCATTTTTAAACATAACGCAAAGCTAACCGGCGCGGCGCTTTTGCCGCGTCCGCGTTGAGCGCCGTGTTAGAGGTGTGCACGCCTGAGCGCGGTGCTTGCATCTTGTACCACTCCAATTTCATTCCACGGCTCCGCGATCATCGTTATCTGGCCAGATGGTTGCAGTCCAGCACGACAGAATAGATCGTTGCGATGTGAAGATACCAGCAACCACCACATTGCACCGCCGTATATCTGCCCATAAGCGATATGCCCCTCGTGGCGCCCAGAGATAGGGCATGAAATCAGGCGCTTCTCCACCTCGCCTCGCCCATTTAGCACTGCAAAGGCAAGAATTGGATATTCCCAATCTTTACCAGGATTTTGGGAAATGAGCATCTTACGAATGCGCTCTTCATGCATTCCAAGATTCACCTCTTGGAAGGTTGGAAGAGAACTCACGGATGAACGAAACAGAATGCTGAGATGGAAAAGTTTGAACGACTGGTAATCATAGGTAGCCGAATGAGCTGAATCTTGATTCATACGTTCAGGCAGCGGGAAGTCGATTGTCCATTGCTGCAAAAATGGCTTTTCATATCTTTCGTTCAAGTGCTGCTCGCAATCAGAGCAAAACAAATATTCTCGGATGCCTTTTTGAAGCGGCTTCCATCCCTTGTTTCCTTGCCCAGTGATTCCCATCAGTTTGTGCTGATCGTTATACAGGTCGCTATATAAGAACTCTGGGACGATGTGCGAATTGCACAACACTCGATCATTCTGACAAAGACGACATTTCGCCAAGATAAACCTCTAACGTATGTTAGACGGATACCGTAAATAACATGTTATACGGATTCCGTATAGCATGTTATTTACGGTCATGTGGTTTCTTCCTTTGGGCATGATGTATACTCCTTATGAATTGTAGGTCTTTATAACATGGATTGAGGATGTATACAATGATGGATAATTCAAAGGATTTTGATCAGGAAGCGGCGTCACGGTTCTGGGATAATTACATAAATACGCTTATTAATCAGGAGGTTAAAGAGTCTGTCAGGCGCTGGTATGTGAAGCGTGTTGAGCAGCATATTAGGCATTACTCCGACCAGCAGAACCGGGGTCACAGAACCGGGGTCAGGTCTTTCCATGCAACATTGCGAACCCCAAGCTAACAAAACATAAGAACCAGTCATGCGGCTTTTTTTTTCCTCCCAAATAACTAGCAGAACATACAACAATCAAAAGGATCAGTTTCGATTGATTTTAATTTTCCGCGAATTCAAAACCGTTGGGCTTTATAAAAAAACATTTAGCCCATCCTTCATTGACATTATTTTTCTCTGCGGTGAAATTTTTTTGACTTATCACCTAAACATCCGAGATTTCATTCCAGTAAGCCTTCAACCTCTTTTCCGAAACCGGAAACTGCGTTTTCAGTTCCTGGGCGAACAACGACACGCGGTACTCTTCCAGCATCCAGCGGTAATGCTCCAGTTGCGGCGAGATGATGTGCTGTTTTTCCAGGCTGTGTTGGCGTTTCAGGTAGGCGTCCCATAGGGTGGAAATTTGCAGGCGGTGCTGGCGGTCGCGTACGGGGTCGCCCTGCGCCTTGTCGAGACGTTTGCTGATGGCGCTGAGGTAGCGTGGATAATGGGCCAGCCACTGTTTGTCGATGTTGAGCAGGGGGTGCGGCGGGAACAGATGGGTCAGCTGGTTCTGGATGTCGCTGATGATGTCGAGCATCGACAGGGGCGGATTTTTCAATGCTTTTTTAACGGCGCGGTACTGCTCGAGTATGCCGGCGAGCAGCTGACACCATTGCGTTGCGACGCTCATTAATTCACTGCGACCGGCGGTCAGCGCCTGTGTGAAATCTTGCCGGCTTTGGATGGGCTGCTGCATAAAACACTGTTCGATGACGACATCGATGAGGTCCTGTTTCAGTTCGTCACAGCGGCCAAAGTCGGCGTATTTGAGGCACAGGTTCTGAATGTCGGGCAGGTTGTTTTTAAGGTGCTTGATCTGCGGAGGCAGTGCCTGGATAAACAGCCGGCGCAGACCTTTCAGCGTTTCCGCCTCGGCCTGCTGTTGTGAATTGATCAGGCGCAGGGCGACGGATTTGCCTTCGATAACCAGCGCCGGATAGGCCTTGATGGTCACCCCGTGCTGTTCAAGCTTGATGCTCTGCGCCAGCAGGTCAATCGCCTCGGCACCGACGTTATCCTGTTCCAGTGGGTGTTTTGTCGGCGGCGCAAAGCTGGAGTCTCTGGCGGGGACCGCATCGCTATGAGTCGTCCGGCCGTTTTCCTGAGTGCTGAGTTGCTCTTTCAGGGCGGGCAGGTCGCGGCTTTGCGCAACCACTTTGCCCTGGCTGTCGATGACGCGGAAATTCATAAACAGATGGTCGTCGATCAGTTCGGTGCGCCAGGCGTCGTAAGGGATTTCCATGCCGGTCATGACTTTGAGATGTTTGGACATAGCGGCGGTGAGCGGCGAGGTCGATGGCTCCAGCGCTTCCATGCAGGCGTCGGCGAAATTGGGCGCAGGTACAAAGTTGCGCCGGATTGATTTGGGCAGTGAACGTAGCAGGGCGATAATTTTTTCACGTAACATGCCGGGCACCAGCCATTCGCAACGCTGCGCATTGATGGCGTGCAGCGCAGCCAGTGGCGCAGTCAGGGTGATGCCGTCATGATGATGGTTGATGTCGAAATGGTAGTCGAGCGGATAGCTGATCTCGTTCATCTCCAGATGGTCGGGGAACTGTTCTCCGCAAACGTGGCCGGCATCCTGCTGCATCAGATCCTGTTCGCTGAGGAAAAGTGCTTGCAGCTTATCCAGCTCGGTTTTGCTGCACGCTTTCAGCCAGGTGTTAAATAACACGCCATTGTGGATGTGCTCTGGAATCCGCTGGTCATAAAACTGAAACAGAATAGCGTCATCGACCAGAATATCCTGACGGCGGGACTTGGCTTCGAGCTTTTCCAGTTGCGCGATTAATTTTTTGTTGTGGATAAAAAATTCAGCCTTGCAGTCGAAGTCCTGCTGCACCAGTGCGCACTGGATAAATATTTCACGCGACAGCCGGGGATCAACCTTGCCGTAGTTAATATTTTTTTCCGGGTTGATAATCAGGCCGTAAAGCGTGGTCTGCTCCGAGGCGACCACCTGCGCCGATTTTTTCTCCCAGTGCGGATTGCTGTAACTGCGTTTTAGCAGATGTTCCGCTTTCTGCTCGACCCACTGCGGTTCAATTTTGGCATTGGTGCGGGCGAACACCCGTGAGGTTTCCACGATTTCGGCAGCCATCAGCCATTTGGGCGGGTTTTTGAACAGGCTGGAGCCGGGGAAAACCTGGAACTTTTTATTGCGTGCGCCCAGATACTCCTTGTTCTCCTGCTTGAAGCCGAGGTTGCCAAGCAGGCCGGTGATCAGCGCCCGGTGGATGGCGTCGTAATTACTGTTGCTGTTGCCGACGTTGTTATTGCCAGCGCTGTTACCAAAGCTGATGTTCAGTTCCTGCAGCATTTTTTTAATTTGCCTGTAGGTGTCACTCCATTCGCGGATGCGCATCCATGACAGATAGTTCTGCGCGCACCATTTGCGCAGCTGGTTGTTGGAGAGCGCTTTTTTCTGGGCGTGAAACTCATCCCATAGATTGAGAAAGAAAACAAAGTCCGATTTCACATCCTTCCAGACCTGATGCTTCTGGTCGGCAGCCTGCTGTTTGGTCATGGGCCGTTCTCTGGGATCCTGCGTCGCCAGCGCGGCGATGATGATCAGTACTTCATTGAGCGATGACTCCTGTTCCGCTTCGATCAGCATGCGCCCCAGTCTGGGATCGATGGGCAGCCGCGCCAGTTTCTTGCCGATGCGGGTAAGTCTGCTGTTTTCGTCGATGGCACCCAGCTCGAACAGAAGTTTGTAGCCGTCGGTGATCAGCCGCTGATCCGGCGCTTCCACAAAGGGGAAATCGTCGATGTGACCGAGTTGCAGGTTTTCCATCTGCAGAATCACCGCCGCCAGATTGGTACGCTGGATTTCCGGCTGGGTGAACTCGCTGCGGGCAATAAAATCCGCCTCGTCATAGAGCCGGATACAGATGCCGTTGGAGACACGCCCGCATCGCCCCTTGCGCTGGTTGGCCGAGGCCTGGGAGATTTTTTCAATCGGCAGGCGCTGGATTTTACTGCGCCAGGAATAGCGCGAAATACGTGCCAGTCCGGTGTCGATCACATATTTGATGCCAGGCACGGTGAGTGAAGTCTCGGCCACATTGGTGGCGAGAATGATGCGGCGCTGACTGGAGCCTTTGAATATTTTGTTCTGTTCACTGGCGGAGAGCCGGGCCAGCAGTGGCAGAATTTCGGTGTGCTGCAACTGCTGTTTTTTCAGCGCCTCGGTGGTTTCACGAATGTCGCGCTCACCGGCGAGAAACACCAGAATGTCACCGCGATCAATTTTGGTGGTTTCCAGCACTGCATCGACAATGCCCTGCTGCATGTCCTTGGGGTCGTTGTCTTCCTCGGCATCATCGCTTTTGTGCAGCGGCCGATACAGCACCTCCACCGGATAGGTGCGCCCGGAAACATTGATAATAGGCGCGTTATTAAAGTGTCGGGAAAAGCGTTCCGGGTCGATGGTGGCCGAGGTGATGATGACCTTCAGGTCGGGGCGTCTGGCAATGAGCTGCTTGATGTAGCCCAGCAGAAAATCGATATTCAGGCTGCGTTCGTGCGCCTCATCGATAATGATCGTGTCGTACTGATTCAGGTACGGGTCGTGGTGGCATTCGGCGAGCAGGATGCCATCGGTCATCAGCTTGATGTAGCTGCGCTCACTGGTCTGGTCGGAAAAGCGCACCTTGAAACCCACCTGCTGACCGAGTTCGGTGTGCAGCTCTTCGGCAATGCGCGTCGCTACCGAACGTGCCGCCAGCCGACGGGGCTGAGTGTGGCCGATCAGACCGCGCAAGCCCAGCCCCAGTTGCAGACAGATTTTGGGTAGCTGGGTGGTTTTGCCCGAGCCAGTCTCGCCGCAAAGAATGGTGACCTGATTGGCCCTGATCACCTCAAGAATCTTATCGCGCTTCTGGCTGATGGGCAGCTCTTCGGGAAAATTCAGCGCCGGCGCCTGTTGCCGGCGGAGTTTAACCTTCTCGACCGACAGCTCCAGATCGCGACCGAGTTTGTTCAGGCTTTCATCGAAGCCCGGTTTATTAAGGTTCTTCTGGAGCTTGCGCAGCCGCCGGTAAAAGCCCTGACGGTCTTTTAACAGGCATAAATCGAGTTGCTGGTAACAGGGCTGAAGTACGGCTGTGCTCATGGGGTACGTATAAGGGTAACGGGCAGGGGTATTATGGGGAGCTCGCGGCAGGATGCAAGCAGCCAGATGAAAGCTGAATATTCAGCAATGACAAAAGTAGGGTATTCCGCTATTCTAGCCACAGTTTGAGTATGGCTGTGGGCCTGATTTATAGCCATCAACGAATATTCAGCACCATTACATCTTGAGGAAATACTATGCAGGATTTATTTAATTTGATTTTCAATTTCTGGGTCGGGTTTGCCGTGCTGGCGATTGTGCTCGCCAAAACCTCGATCAAGTTCGTGCCGCAGAATCGTGCCTACGTGGTCGAGCGTTTCGGTAAATACAACAAGACCATGGTCGCGGGCCTGAATTTTCTCTTGCCCTTCTTCGACAAGATTGCCTACGAACGTTCCCTGAAAGAGCAGGCTTTTGACGTGCCCAGCCAGGCGGCGATTACGCGCGATAATATTTCCCTGGTCGTCGATGGCGTGCTCTACCTCAAGGTGCTGGACCCCTACAAGGCATCATACGGGGTGGATGATTATGTCTACGCCGTCACCCAGCTGGCGCAAACCACCATGCGTAGTGAGATTGGCAAGATCGAGCTGGATAAAACTTTCGAAGAACGCGAAGTGCTCAATATAAGCATAGTGGCGTCTATCAACGATGCCGCCGGCCCCTGGGGTGTGCAGGTGTTGCGTTATGAAATCAAGGATATCGAGCCGCCCCGCACCGTGCTGGAAGCCATGGAGCGGCAGATGAAGGCCGAGCGTGAGAAGCGCGCGGTGATTCTGGAATCGGAAGGCGAACGGCAGTCGGCGATCAACGTCGCCGAAGGTAACAAGCAGGCCATCGTGCTGGCAGCCGAGGCGGACAAGGCGCAGCAGATTCTGCGTGCTGAAGGTGAGGCGCAGGCGATTATCGCCGTGGCCGACGCCAAAGCCCGGGCGCTGGAAGTGGTTGGTAATGTCGCCATTGAGGAAAGAGGCCAGAAAGCGATCCAGCTGGATCTGGCCAGTCAGGCCATCGCCGCGAAAGAGGCCATTGCCAGACAATCTTCAGTGGTATTGCTGAGCGATGAGAAAACCGGTGCCGCCAATGTCGTGGCTGAAGCGATGACGATTATCAATATGCTGAATAAAAACAAACCCGGTGATGCCCCATGATCGAGTACATTCAGTCACATCAGTCCGGTTTCTGGATTACCGCGGGCTTTATCCTGCTGGCGGCAGAGGCGCTGGTGTTCGGCTTCGCCACCATCATCTTACTGTTCGCCGGCATCGGCGCACTGGTCACCGGCCTGCTCATGGCGGTGGGTGTGCTGCCTGAAACCTGGATCGCAGGCGTCGCCAGCTTCGGTCTCTCCACCGGCATAGTCAGCATACTGCTGTGGAAGCCCATGCGCCGATTGCAGAACGACAACGTCTCCCCCCAGAGTAACAGCAGTGACCTGATCGGCTATGGGTTCGTGTTGCAGGAAGATATCAGCCCGATGAGTTCAGGTAGTCACCGTTATTCAGGGGTGGACTGGAAAGTTGAGCTGGATGCGAATGCGGGTGTTGATAGTCTGCCCGCAGGTCAGCGTGTCACCGTGGTTTCGGTGGATGCCGGCATTTTCAGAGTAAAAGCGGCCTAGATTCAGTGGCGGTGTGATCAGGTTTTAAAAGTCTCTGATCACGCCGGTGACTATGCCCAGAACCTGCACCTCTTCGTTCTTCAGTCGAATCGCGTCCATCTCAGGGTTGGCGGGTTGCAGGCGGATGCCGTCGGCTTCAATGTAGAATTTTTTCAGCGTCACCTGTTCGTCATTGATCAGTGCGACCACCGACTGGCCGTTTTCCGCCCATTCGCGTTTTTCCACGATAATAATATCACCGTCCTGAATGTTGTCGTCGACCATGGAGTGGCCGGTGACTCTCAGCGCGTAGGTGTTTTTGCGTACCATATTGGCGGGCACCTTGACGCGCTCGTTCTGCTCCACCCGTTCGATGGGCTGACCGGCGGTGATGATGCCCAGCAGGGGGATTTCGAGCATTTCGATGGCTTCGCTTTCAGCTTCATCCAGACCTTCAATCCAGGTAGGGCGTTGATGCTTGGGGATAAGTCTGCTTACGTTTTTCATTGTTATTATATTTTCACTGAAGAGTTAGAATTAAATGTAGCTGAATTGTTGAGCAAAAGTATAACGTATACGAATAATATTATACAAAGAGCAAGTATCTGAATTTCTGGTATTGTTGGCCGATTGCGAATAATTATAAGGAGAAGCAACATGAACGATTTAGTTAAAAATGATGATCTCGGAAAATTGATCCTGCGTCTAACCCTGGGCATTTTGATTCTGTTTCACGGCGTGGCAAAAATCCAGAGTCCCGCAACGCTTGAATTTATCATGGGTAGCCTGTCCAGTAACGGCCTGCCATCGTTTCTCGCCTATGGCGTATTCATTGGTGAGGTGCTGGCACCGCTGCTGATTATACTGGGCCTGTTCACGCGTTACAGCGTCATCTTTATTATCATTAACATGTTATTCGCGGTTTTTCTGGTGCACACGGCGGAAATCTTTATGTTGTCAGATAGCGGTGGCTGGCAGCTTGAATTGCAGGGTTTTTATCTGTTTACAGCGCTGGCCGTGATTTTTCTGGGCAGTGGCAGGTACGCCATCAAGCCGGATTAAGGCTGCGAGGTAGAAAACACCTGTTTTCCATTGCCGGAAAGCAGGTGTTTAGCTGTCCGGGCTTTGCCTATTTGAGGATCTTGCGCCAGCGTTTGTAGTCGGTTTCGGTATTGATTAAATCCTGAATGACGATCCCGATCTCATAAATACCTTCCTCATCGCTTTCATTGCACCAGCGCACTTTGCCGGACAGGAAGTAGGTATAGGGGTCATCTTTGAGCTTGATTGACATATCAATGGTGCTATCAGCAGGCAGTGGCGTTTTCAGCATAATGCGCAGGCCGGAAGCTGAAATGTTAATGGTGGATCCCTTGATGGTTCTGCCGAGAAGCGCAGGATTCTGGGAGGTAAAGACAATGGTCAGACTGAGCGCCTCTTTTTGATCAAGGCGTTTATCAGTTCGTCGGTTACGGTGATCGGACATAGTCTTAATTCTTCTTGTAGTGAAACAGTATTTACTAACAAAACGCATGGAAAGGATACCCTTCAATCAAGACCGTCAGCAGCAGGGATGCTACTGCCGAGCGTACACGGATGTATTCTCAGCGCGTCTTGATTGAAGGGTATCCTTTCCATGTAACTCAATAGTAAGTGATAGAGTTTTTGCTCGGCACCATAATAGTTCTCCTGATCAAATGTACCTGTATCAGGTTCTATATGCACACTTAAAGTAGGTTAGCTTAGTTTATATGGATAGTGATAGCATCAAAAATATATCGCGACGAGAATGTCGGGAAAGCATTTCAATCCAAAGCGCTTTCTTGCAAGGAGCCGTCAGGTATATTAGCCATTAATGGTGTTGCAATTGAGATTCAATCCGTTATAGCAGTCGCTGGGTGGGCATCAGACAATCTGATGCGGTCGGCATGTGTAAGCGGCGTCATCCGTCCTGCTCAATTTCCCGCCTAAGTGCAGTCACCATCGCCCTGCCACTGGCATAACGTTTTTCCGGATCCTTCTGTAATGCTTTGTTAATGATACGTGTCGCACTGGCGGGTAAGTCCATGCGCAGATCTTTCACCGGGGTGTGTTTTTCGTTGGCGATTTTATAGGCCAGATTAGCCAGACTGTCTGCACTGAACGGCAGTCGCCCGGTCAGTAGTTGATAAAAACTGATGCCCAGCGAATAGATGTCTGCACGGCCATCAACATGCGCGCCGGTGATCTGCTCCGGTGCCATATAAGAGGGGCTGCCCAAAAAGCTGCCGGTTTTGGTGTTAACTGAATCGGTCAGACGCGCTATGCCAAAGTCGGTGATTTTTATCTGTCTGTTTTCCGGGTGATACATGATGTTGCCGGGCTTGATGTCACGGTGAACTATGTTCTGTTGGTGGGCGTAATCCAGCGCCTGCGCCGCCACTAGAATAATACGATAGACCTCCTGCACCGGCAGCAGATTTTCCGCCGATGTATAGTCCGACAAGGGCACACCGGTGACATAATCCATGGCAATAAAGGCAAAATCATCTTCTTCACCGACATCATAAACGGTGACGATGTTGCTATGGCTAAGCCGCCCTGCCGCCTCGGCCTCCCGGAAAAAACGTGACTTCACTGTTTGCAGTTCTTTGGGTGAAAACTGCGTGTAGTCGAGCGTTTTAATCGCGACCTTGCGGTTTATCTTTGGATCAATGCCCAGGTAAACCACACCCATCGCGCCCCGGCCTAACTCTTTTTCTATTTTATAGCGCCCGAATTCCGGCATTTCCATTTGTGACATGACCAGTGTCTTCTGCGACTGGTTGGGCAATGAGATCTGATGAGACGGCGAGGAAATGCCGATAATAGAACTGAGGCGTTTCTCGATATCCTTATAGTTTTTTCGCCGGGTATTTATTTCCGAATAAACATGCAGTGCCTTGTCATACTGCCGTTTGCGTTCAAAGCGCAGACCAATTTCGTACAGGTCTGACAGGACCTCATCATCGTCATAACATTTTAATAAGCTGGTCAACGCCGGCTCATAATCGCCTTTTTCGTATTGGTAGTGGCCGAGCTGAAACCATGCATTGTGCTGAGTTTGTAACAGACCGTTTAAAATTTCCCTGCCGGACAGGTAAACATAAACCGCCAGCTGGCCGATCAGCATTAACAGAAATATGCTGATTGTCGGCCACCAGATGCCCTTCATGATCAGCAGCACCGGCTGCGCAGATACCATTCCCATGATCAGAAATGCGCCGAGAAACAGTCCGCTCTGTTTCGAGAACAGCGGTAACAGCCACAGCAGGTAGACAGTCACCAGTGCCAGTAGCAGAGGCAACATCCACCAGCTTTCGGTAGGTGTGTAGTAGGTCGCGCCGGCCTGCAAGCTGCTGAGTGAATCGGCCAGAGTTTGAAGTTGCTGCTCATCCTGACCTATCAGTATCAGCTTATTGCGAAAGGCGGCATTGGGTTTTTCAGCGGCACTTTGAAGTGTTTGTATGTTCAGGTCATTGTGACGGCCGGTCAGGGCTGAAAAGTAGTTGTACACCCGGCCTGAAAGGTCAGCGGGAATCTGCGAGTTATCCAGGCTGATCAGCCCGTTCTCGTTCAGGTGCAACTGCCGGCTGTTCTGATAACGGCTGAATACCGCCAGGCTTAAATCGGGCAGGGATGTGCTTCTGGCCTCGTTGTACCAGATTAAGGCCTGTTTTTTTGAGCTGTCAGCATCAAAGGGATAAACGTGATAGGGCAGGCGGGTATTGGTCAGTCTGAAGGTGCTCGCGGTGGGCAGAAACAGGGCAGGGATATACTGACCCCAGCTATCCTGATAGAGCAGCGATTCACTGTACGGAATATTTTTCTGCTGCGCAGGGGCGTTGCTGTATTGAGTCAGGAAGACACGTTGATGCTCAAGCATCCAGGCCAGTTTGTTGCGTTCGCCCTGCGTGGGTTGCCACTGTTTTTCCGCATCGTTGTCTTCTTCAGCATCGGCAGGGGTGAGCACCTGACTCTCGGTGTCGGCATCCTCTTCGAGCGGAGCATAATCCATCTGTGGAAAATCATCGCTCAGCCAGACAATTTCAGCGGCCTCGGCTTTTCTTAATTTGCGCAGCAGAAAACGAAACTCACGTATGCCCTGCGGCGTTTGCAGGCGCGCATCGTCCAGCTTGATGATCTGAATGTCTTTAGAGGCAGTCTGGGCAGGCAGTAAATGACTGGCAAAGCTGAACATCTGCGCATCCAGCCAGCGAATATTACTGTTTTGTGAAGTCAGTAAGGTCAGTACAAAACAGACAGCGATAAAAACTGAAAAATAGAGTCGGCGATGTTTGTTCAATGATGAAATCCGTTGCTTGGCTCGGTTTTAAAACCTCCTTAGTATAGTTGAAGTATGTGTTTTTTCTTCGGGTTGCTTGCCGGCAATGCTGATGGCTGGTGAAGCCGGTGATGATACACAGCGTGTAAATCAGGAGGAACAGCTCACCGAAATCTGCTGCGCCCAATCGGGCGGGTGGCCGGCGTAATGCTCTAACGGGGCATGCTCATCATACGGGTTTTTCAGCAGTTCAAGCAGCACATCAATTTCAGAATAGTCCTGTTCATCGCTGGCTTTTCTGATGGCAATTTCCACCATGTAATTTCTTAAGATGTATTTCGGATTCACCTGCTGCATCCTGCGGCTGCGTTCTGCGGCATTAACATTTTCTTCCGCGATGCGCTGTCCATATTTTTCCAGCCAAGTATCACAGGCTTCGCGTTGGATAAACAGATCGCGCAGATTGTTTTTATAATTAACACCGGGCAGCTGGGACAGGCGGCGGAACAGCAGTGTGTAGTCCACCTGATTGTCGTGCATCAACGCGAGCAGCTCTGAGCATAATGCCTGGTCTCCCTTGTTGTCTTCATACAGGCCGAGTTTTTCTCGCATCAGGGCGGAGTAATGCTCGACATAATAGTGGCGATATTTTTCCAGCTCGCTTTTGGCTTTTGCCACGGCGCGGTCCGGGTCATCATCCAGCAGCGGTAACAGGGATTGCGCCAGGCAGCTGACATTAAACAGGCCGATGTCAGGCTGTTGGTCAAAGGCATATCGGCCCTGATAGTCGGAGTGGTTGCAGATGAAATCGCGATTGTACTGGTCAAGAAAACCATAAGGGCCGTAGTCCAGCGTCAGGCCCAGAATCGACATGTTGTCGGTGTTCATCACGCCATGCGCAAAACCCACCGCCTGCCACTGCGCGATCAGTTCCGCGGTGGATTTAATGGCTTCACCGAGCAGGGCAAGATAGGGTTCATCAAGTTTCGTGAAGTCAGGATGATGCTGTGCAATAACATGGTTGGCCAGCTGCCTGAGTTCATCAAAGTGCTGGTTGTAATACATGTATTCAAACGAGCCAAAGCGCACATGGCTGGGTGCCATGCGCAGCAGCATCGCGCCGGTCTCAATCTGCTCACGATAAACTTCATGCTCGCTGCCGAGAATGCAGAGCGCACGCGTCGTCGGTATGCCCAGCCCGTGCATGGCTTCGCTGCACAAATATTCGCGAATAGTCGAGCGTAACACCGCACGGCCATCACTGCCGCGCGAGTAAAGTGTCGGCCCGCCGCCCTTCACCTGCAAATCCCATTTTGCGCCCGACTCGGTTTTGACCTCGCCCAGAAGAATGGCCCGGCCATCGCCCAGACGCGGCACATACTGGCCAAACTGATGACCGGCATAACACATCGCCAGCGGATCAAAACCGTCGAGATGTTTAGCGCCACTGATGATCTCTGCAAAATCTTCTCGTTTCGATTCCTCAGGGTCGAGTTCAATCAACTCAGCCGCGTCGGCATTGAAGCTGATGAGGTGCAGCTTACTGAGGGGTGTCGTGGTGTGGCGGCTGTAAAATATTTCGGGTAGACGGCTGTAGCTGTTTTCGAACTTCAGTTCTTCAAGTTTTTTCATGTGGCCATTGTGGACGGAAACCGGTTTTCTTCAACCGGATATTCATGTGGAATTGGTGTTGTTTTACAATGGTGGTGACTGATTTTCTGTCATTAAGTTCGAGCAGTCGCTGGGTTTTCGGTGCCAGCGCCGTAAAGTCTGACGTAATGCCCGTGAACGCCACTCGTTTTTCTCAGCGTACCGAAGAGGCTGGATCACGGAAGAGGCTTAAGCCGTTTTAAAATACCAGCACCTTATCGGCGTTGATGGTCTGCTCGGCGAGTTCTTTCATGGTGCTGCGCCGGGTGCCTTCGATGATCTCTTCATCGGTAACGCCGCGCGCGTCCATGCAGGTGCCGCAGAGCAGTACCGTGCCCTTGCGCAATACCGCCTTGAGCATCAGCTCGATGCTATAAAAACCTGTTGGTACTTTCTGGTTGTGTTTGGCGCAGCTCACGCCATCGGCCATTAAAAATACAGTGACGCTTACATCTTCGGCAATCAGCGCCTTGGCCAGACGCAGGCCGTTATAACTGCGTTCGTTACCATAGGGAGGTTCATTGATGATGATCAGGGTGTTCATAGTCGTTCTCCGTCATGACTTTTAAGGCAGTTTTTATCAAGTTGTTGCAGTATCTATAACATGTATTCCGTTGAGTGAACACGCCATTTAAGCGGGGTAGTCCCCGGGACACACATGCAGGCTTCACCTCAGCGGGTTTCAACAGCCGGGCTGGACTGAAGCCGACGCCGTTGCTGCCACCACAGGACGACCGCAAGGGTGGTTAGAATAGGCAGGAGCGCGCTCAGATTGAGCAGCGACCAGCCGAGGTAATGCACCAGTACGCCTGACAGCAGTGAGCTGGTCACGACCATGCCGTAGACGATCAGATCATTCACCCCCTGGGTGATGCCGCGCTCGGTGGGTGTGTGGGTGTGGGTCAGCAGGTCGCTGCCGCCGACGAAGAGAAAATTCCAGCCGACACCGAGCAGTACCAGCGCCAGCCAGTAATGGGTCAGGGTCTGCCCGGCGGCCGCGGTCAGCACCGAGAACACCAGTAACACGCAACCCGTGAGCAGGATTTTGCCCAGTCCAAAACGGGTGATCAGGAAGCCGGTGAAGAAGGAGGGGGCGAACATGCCCAGCACATGCCACTGCATAATGAAGGAAATATCGGACATGGCGAAACCGGCGGCGCGCATGCCCAGCGGGGTGGCACTCATCAGCATCACCATGACTGCATAGGCGACGGCGCCGGCCAGCACGGCAACCCTGAAGTCGACCTGAGCGGTGATGGCGCGCAGGGGACGGTGGGGCTGATCTATGCCCGGCTCCCGGCAGGGTGGTACACGTAACATGCTCAGCAACAGCATCGCCAGCACAGACAGTGCGGTGATGACAGCATAGGGGCCTGCGTTCGGTACCGCAGGTAGCAGGTCGAGCATGGCGCTGGCATTCCACGGGCCGAGAAAGGCGGCGATTACGCCACCGGCCAGCACCAGCGAGATGGCGCGGCTGTGCCATTGCGGGCGCACCACATCAACCGCCGCAAAGCGGTAATACATGGCAAAGCCCTGGTAGATTCCCAGCAGCAGACTGGCGAAGCAGAACAGCTGGAAGGAGGCGTTGGCGATGGCCAGCACACTGAGCGCACCGCCGAGAATACCACCAAAACTGGTGCCCAGCAGAAAGCCGTTCCGCCGCCCGAACCGCTGCATGAACAGGGAGGCCGGCAGTGTTGACAGCAGTGTGCCCAGCATCATCGCCGAAATCGGCAGCGTCGCCAGCATCGAATCGGGCGCCAGCTCGCGTCCCATCAGCCCGCTCAGGGTCATCACCGTAATCGCGGTGATATTGAACAGCGACTGGGCGACGGCCAGCAGCGCTATGTTGAAGCGTTCTCGGGGGAAGGCATTTGCTTGTGTTATGGGCATTCTGGTTTCCGTCTGGGGTAGATAGCATCTGACACGCAGTCTTCAGTGCGCCGCGCCGGCGTCATTATCGCACAGGTTTTTCGCTTATTTTATCGCCATCGCCCGTGTTCTGTTGCCTGTTGCTGATAAAACCCTTGATGCGCAGCAGATCCCCATCCAGCGCGGGCTGACCGTGCCACCACTGGTAATCCGGGGACTGGTGGAAGGCGCCGAGATAGACGTTGCGCAGGTGTTTTTTCGTCTCTTGCATGAGGCCGGTGAGCTCGGCATCGGCCGGTGCCTGATGTTCATTGGCATACTCATCAACCAGCTGCCGGGCCTCGCGAACTTTCATCCGGGCAATCTCGATCATGCTCACGGCATTGTCATTAAGCCGGTTAATGTAACTGATGCCATGACAATCCAGGCAGCTGCCGGTAATGCGATCCATGTCGGCCTCTGCCGGTTTCAGCGCTTCGGCCTTCGCGGTTAAGTGATTACCACTGTGCAGATGGCAATAGGCGCAGCCCGGTGTCCGGTAGTTGGCTTCGCGTAGCGGCTGGTTCCAGTCATAATTTTTCTGTTCCAGCTGCATGATAATGCCATGCTTGGAGGTGGCGTAACTGTGCACTACCGGCGATGTAGCGCCGCCGTGGCAGTCTACGCAGCTATCATTGCGCCGGCTGCGGGCCGCCACCCCCTGGTGATCACGGCCATGACAGCTGGTGCAGAGCGCCACCGGTTCGGTGGCGGCGTGAACGCTCTGCTGCCAGTCGGCCACCAGTTGGGGCTCGGTGGTCTGGTGACAGGTGATGCACTCTTCGTGGCTGAAATCCCCCTCCGCGGTCTCGCGGCTTTCTGCGTGGGCGAACGGCAGCAGGCAGGTCAGTAGAAACGTTAGTAGAAATAAGGGGCGCAGCATCAGTTGTGCTCCCGGTTGTATTCGGTGTATTCACCTTTCAGCCAGATATTTTCCGGATTGGTATTATCCGGGTCGGTTTTGCCGGCGGCGCGGATATTTGTGACTTTCCGCCTGATATCCTCAAGCTGTTGATCCATAGCCTTATGGCCCTTGCTGACGAACGAGGCATCGCCATGCGCCGAGCCTTTAAAGGCACCGAGGTTGCTGAAATACCACATATCGAAATAGTCGCGCTCGATTGGCGAGACATTATAAAAAGCCGACGCCTGACCTTCGAAGAAGCCGATGCGCTCGCGTTGCAGTAATGTATGCGCGTCATCACCGGGATAGGGCGGGCGCTGATGAATCGAGGGCGACAGCAGATCATCGGCGCGCAGGCCTTTTAACAGGGCTTCGGCTTCATTCAGCTTGCTCCACGCCTGCTTGCGTTCCCGATCCATGGCGCTTAGTTGCTGTGCCGACCACTCAGCTTCGTGGCAATCGCTGCACACATCGATCCACTGCCGGCGTTTGACAACATTACCGGCACTGAGCGGGTTGATCTGCTGGATGCCGAATTTCCAGATGGACTTATCCGCCACCTGATGCTTGCCTTCGGTCATGTGGCAGTAGGCGCAGGTGGGGGCGGGATAATTGCCTTTCTGCAGGGGTTTGGACCAGTCCCAGTCCTGGCCCTCATCCAGGTAAAGCCGGCCGTGGGCGGAGTTGAAATAGGTCTCATCGTCCGGGTGCGGCGGGCCGCTGTGGCAGGTGATGCAGGCTTCCGGTCGGCGCGCTTCGGCGGCGCTGAATTTGTGCCGGCTGTGGCAGGAGTCGCACTTGGTCGCCACCGAATGGCATTGCAGACAGGCGGTGACTTCGGCCTTGGGTTTATCGACAAAATGTTTGGCGTCCAGCGCCCGCTCCATGGCCAAAGCATGGCTGGGAAAGCCGTAGCGTTTCTCATCCATGAACTGCTCGTGCTGGGTAACATGGCAGCTGGCGCAAACATCCGGCGTGGGCAGGTGCAGATTCTGATGGTCGCTGCCGTGGCAGGCGTTGCAATAGACTTTGGATTCGGCCTGTGCATGGCTTGAGGCCTGCCAGTCCTTGACGATGCCGGGGCTCATGTCACGATGGCAGGCGACACACTCTTTGCCTTCAAATTCGCCCACTACCGCATCCACCGACTGGTAGAAATCATCCGGATTCCAGTAGGAAAAAACCGCTTCCGGCAACCAGTCGCGTGAATACAGGCCGGCACCGTCCCCGCTCTTGCTCCAGTCCACATACCAGAAACCGGCGGGAGTCAGGATGCTGAGGATGAGCAGGGTGATCCAGATATAGGCCAGACGCATGCTTATTTCGCTCCTGTGTGGTGTTTTTTATTGTGTCCGATGCGCCAGCGCAGCAGGCCGATGAGTACCAGTATCAGAAAGGGCCCCAGCGCCAGCGCTATCGCCTTAAACCGGCTGCTGTGCTCGGTTGGCACAGCCTGGAGCCGGGGTTCGGCTAATGCGCGGCCGGCTGTATGTCCGGTCTGTAGATAAAGCTGGATCTGCATCAGGCTGTCTGCTGAGGGCGCGTCGTAGCGCATGATCTGCATGTTGCGCTGCATGCGTTTGATGACCTCTGACCATTCGCTGACGCTGTGTTGCGCCGGGTCTGGCAGGGCATGGCAGGCGCTGCAATGCTGCGTAAAGGCGCTTGCACCCAGCCCTTCGGGTTGGGTTTTCAGGGTGTGCAGGCTGTGGCGATCCAGATAGTCCACCAGCTGCCGGTATTCGACTGGCGTCGGCGTCTTGACGTTGCCCAGCAGGCCACCAAAGCGGTTGGCCACCGCCATCAGGGTGTTCATGCGCTCCAGCACCTCGGGCCACTCTTCAAGGGTATGCCGCCCCGGTCCCGGCAGTTCATGGCACTGCGTGCAGTAGCGCTGTAATGCCAGCGCGCCGGCGCTTTCCGCCTCCGGCAGCTGCTCAAGCGGCATGCCCGGTGGCATCACTTCCGGGTAGAGCGCGCACATATCCAGCCCACCGAAGCTGTGGCTGGCCTGAGCTACCGTAGCGGTCATGCTCAGCAAAATAATCAGCGACAGCTTTCGCATGTCGCTGTACCGCTGGTCTCGCCGGCCGCAGTGACCGGGCTGGTGAGAGCGTGAGGGGGTTTGAATGCAGTTTTGAATTTAGGAGCCCATCGCCGCCAGGGCTGAAAATCTTTGAGTATGGCCTCGGCAGCGCGGCGACCGGCCGAGATAGCCGTCACCACCAGTTCCGGCCCCAGCGTGTTATCACCGCCGGCATAGATTTTCGGGTGGCGGGTGCGGCCATGCGCATCGACATGGATAGCGCCTACAAAATCAGTGCTGATGCCCAGTCGCTCCATCCAGTCATCGGCCTGCGTGACCTGACCCACCGCCAGAATGAGCCGGTCGCAGCTAACCAGGGTCTGCTCATCGCCGGTGGATTTGAACTGCACCCCGGTGACCTGCTGCTTGCCGATGACATTAAGCGGGCTGTGTTCAAACAGAAAAACAACGCCTTCATCGCGCGCCGCCTGCTGCTCTTTTGGCGAGGCGCGCATGGCCTTCTCACTGCCGCGATAGGCCAGCGTGACATTGGCGGCGCCCTGGCGGATGGCGGTGCGGGCGCAGTCCATGGCGCTGTCGCCGCCGCCGATCACCAGCACATCTTGATTGGTGAGGGTGCGGCTGTCCATCTGTCGGTCGTCCATCTGTTGATTGGCCGCGGCCAGATAGGTGATGGCATCGGTAACGCCGTCCAGATTCTGATTCGGCAGATTCAGCTCGCGCGAAGTCTGTGCCCCGGTCGCCAGAAACAGCGCGTCGTGGTCGAGCAGCAGCCGTTGCAGTCCTGGTTCATCGACCTGCTTGCCCAGATGGAAGCTCACGCCCTGTTGCAGCAGCTGCTGCCGGCGTCGCTCCAGCAGGTTCCGGTCCAGCTTGAAGGTGGGTACACCCGAAGCCAGCAGACCGCCAATGTCGTACAGGCAATCATAAACATGCACGCTGACGCCGACGCGGCTGAGTTCGTCGGCACAGGTCAGCCCCGCCGGACCGGCACCGATGATAGCCACGCTACGCTGCTGATACTGTTTTGAGGGCGCGTCCTGCTGATGCGGACGCCAGCCGCGCCTGAATGCTTCGTCGACCAGAAAACGCTCGGCCGCACCGATGGTGACCGCGCCGCCGGGTTCTTTGGCCTTGGTGCAGGCGCCTTCGCACAGACGGTGCTGCGGGCACAGCGTGCCGCACATTTCCGGGAAGTTGCTGGTGCTGTGGGCCAGCTCTGCGGCCTGTTCGATGTTGCCTTTGGCCAGTGCTTCCAGCCACTCCGGAATGCGGTTTTGCAGCGGGCAGGCATTGATGCAGCCGGGCATGCCGCAGTCCAGACAGCGGCTGGCCTGGGCCTGGATCTCGGCCAATGTTGGCGACAGCGTAATCTCCGACCAGTCCTGAACGCGCTGCTCAGGTGGGCGAGAGGGTGCTTCCATGCGCACCACCGGCGTGACCGTTTTGCGCTTCATCAGGTGGCTGGCATTCTGCACCAGAGATTTATTGAACAGGTTGCGCACATCGCGAATCTCCAGCGCATCGGTCGGACAGGAGACCACGCAGCGGGCGCAGCCCATGCAATCTTCCAGCCCGGTGATCTGGCCGCTGGCCCGGCCCTGGGTCCACACCGGGATACCCATGTCGCACACCTGTTCGCAGCGCCGGCAGTCGTTGCATTTATCCTGATCCATTTTGACGCGATAAAAACCGGCATGGTTGAGCAAACCGAAAGTAGCGCCGTAAGGGCAGAGATAACGGCAGTAGAAACGGTTGCCGACCAGCGGTGCAATATAGAAACTGCCGAAGTAGGTGAGCGCCACTAGCGCGTAAAAGCCACCGACGAAACTCACCGTCCACGAGCTGGGCGGGAACTGGGTGACGACCATGACGCCGACATAATAGATGAAGAAAAACCATTTGCTGTGGCGTAGCGCCCAGCCCCAGTTGGAGCGCACGGTGCGGTCACGAAAGGCGAAGCCGACGGTTTCGCGGATGCCGACACAGGGGCAGTTGAAACCGCAGATGATGCGCCGGCCGAACAGAAACACCAGGCCCAGAATCAGGAAAAAACTCACCGTACCCGGCACGTGCAACGAAGGAAATACCGGCTGTGACCAGAGGAACCCCACATAGGGTTCGTAGAAAGGGTACAGCCAGGGCACCAGCCACCAGAATGCGGTGACCATGCCGACCAGAATAATCAGGCGTTTGCGGGTGTAACTGTTTTTCTCGGCGACGATGCGCCAGATGCCAAAACCCAGAATGATGCCGTATTCGGTATAGCGGTTCAGCCAGATGGGATTTTCGAACCACATCAGCCAGGTTTCGTTGAGCCATCCGACGAAAGCCAGCGTGAAGGCGGCCATGCTGAGCAGCTGGATGCCGATGCTGTAACGCGCCGGCATCAGATCCTGTGTATTCGCCGAGGTGGATCGCGGCATGTGATAAACAGGATAATCGTTGCTCATAGCCATGAAATGCTCCTAGAAGACCATCACCTGATCGCTGTCTTTGACTCAGGCCGCCAGTGCCTTCATCGAGCTGCGCTCGACACCGGGAATCATGGTCGCTTCATCAATGGCGCAATCGTTCAGGGCCATGCCGCAGGCGCGCACTTCGAGGCCGCACTCCATCAGCTCGGCAATGAGTTCCTCCAGGTTCGCCGCGCCAGGCCTTGTTGTCGGATTGATAGGGGGCGTTCTGAATAACGACAGTGACGGTGCTCATCATGCAAACTCCTGGATTAGTTGCTGGATTAATATGTAACTGGCGACCAGTAACAGGAAGCCGCCAAAGCCTTTTTTCAGCAGCGCAGCGGGCAGGCGATGTGCCAGATGGCTGCCGGCCAGACTGCCGACGACAGCGATCAGGGTAAAGGTGGCCATGAGGGAATAATCGATCGCCACCGCGCCGGCATAGCCTGCAAAACCGGCCACCGATTTCAGGGTGACAATCCCCAGCGATGTGCCTACCGCCTGCTTCATGGGCAGGCCGGACAGCAAGACCAGTGCCGGCACAATCAGGAAACCGCCGCCAACGCCCACCAGCCCGGTGAGCACACCGACGGCAATGCCGTGAACGGCAATTTCACGGTAATTCAGGTCATCGCAATAGCCGTCCGCGCATTCGGTACTGGCGGCGCCGACCGATTTGTGCAGAGCGACCGGTTTGAGCATTCTCCAGGCGGCCAGGTACATCACCAGCGCGAACAGGGTGAGCTGGATAAAGACCGGGGTGATTACGCCCAGACGCGCACCGGCATAGGTGCCGAGTACGCCAAACAGACCAAAAACAAGGGTGACTTTCATGTTGACGTTGCCGCGATGCCAGTGCTGTAGCGCAGTGATGCCGGCGGTAACGGCGACTATGCCCAGGCTCATGGCAATGGCCGACTTGGGCTCGACATCCAGCAGGTAAAGCAGTGCCGGCACGGTAACGATGGAGCCACCACTACCGAAAATGCCGAGTAACACACCGGTCATAATGCCGGCCACAATGACAGCGAAAGACATATTAAATACTCACTATTGATTAACGGGATAACCCTGTTTATTCCAGTCCACCATGCCCATCTTCACCACCTGAACATCGGCAAAGCCATGCTGCGCCAGCAGCTGCGCCGCCTGCGAGGACATTTTGTCGGTGCGGCAGATGGTGAGCACCGGCTGTTCCAGGTAATCGCCCAGTTCATCCAGGCGCTGCGGCAGTTCGTTGAGCGGAATGTGGGTGGCCTGGGGGATGTGGCCGAGATCGCCGTGATAGCCGTCTTCAGGGCGCACATCCAGCAGCAGCAGTTTTTCGCCGGCATCCAGCCGCTGCTTGAGCTGTTCGGTGCTGACCATGGGCTTGCGGCGCAGCATGCCGATCAGCCGGGGTAAAAAGCCCACCACCGCCAGCAGGGCGATGGCCAGCAAAATCTTCTGGATCATGCCTTCGCCACCGGCGATGGCCTCCTTACCAGCGTACCCCAGGTAGGTGTAGGCGACAGCGCCGGGCAGCATGCAGACATAGGTGGCGATGCTGTACTGGGTGAAACTGATGCGGGTCAGGCCCAGCGCGTAGTTGAGCAGGTTGAACGGAAACAGCGGTACCAGCCTGGTGAAGGCGACAAAGCGCCAGCCTTCGTTTTCCACGCCGGAGACGAGCTGCTTCATTTTGCCGCCGGTCTGAGCATCCATCTTTTTGGCCACCCAGTCGGCGGCCAGATAGCGCGCCACCAGAAACGAGAGCATGGCACCCACGGTGGCGGCGGTCAGATTATAAAAAGTGCCCCAGTAAGGCCCGAACAGGGCGCCGCCGAGCAGGGTGAGCAACGAGCCGGGCAGGAAAAGCACCGCGCCCAGCGCGTAAATCACCATGAACAGAATCGGCGCGGCACCACCGGCGTTCTGAATCCACTGTTCCAGTGCCTCGGCGTTGAGCTGATCCCGGTACATCACCACAATGGCAATGCCGGTGAGCAGTATCAGCGCGAGTATCAGTTTGATCGTCGTATTTTTCATTATTTGTTGTCCTCAGCATCGCTCTCAGAACCTTCTGCCCACTCGCGGCGGTTAATGGCATAGCCAGTCACCTTGCCGATAAAAGGCATGACCAGCAGGCCGGTAATCCAGGAAGACTGTTTGGTTGTGCGAAAACTTCTGATGCCGATGGTCATGCCCAGATGGCCCGCGCGCGGCTGGTCGCGGTAGGTGCCGAGCAGACGATCCCACCAGCTCAGGTTGAAACCGAAGTTGCTGTTGGTTTCATCATCTTCAATGGAGTGGTGTACGCGGTGCATGTCCGGGGTGACGATGAACCAGCGCAATATTCTGTCCAGCGCCGGTGGCAGCCCGACATTGCCGTGGTTGAACATGGCCATGGCGTTGAGCACCACTTCAAAGATGACAACCGCCACTACGGGCGCGCCGATGACCACGATGGTGGCGAACTTGATCAGCATCGACAGCAGAATCTCAATGGGGTGAAAGCGTGCACCCGTGGTCACGTCAAAATCCAGATCGGCATGGTGCACCCGGTGCAGACGCCACAGCGCCGGCACGGCGTGCACCATGACATGCTGCAAATAGATAATCAGATCCATAATCACCACAGAGAGGATGATGGCCACGGCCAGCGGCAGCTGGAAATAGTTGAACAGACCCCAGCCCTGTTCGCTGGCAAAAGCGGCCATGCCCACTGCGGCGGCGGGGAAAATAAGGCGCAACAGAAAGCTATTGAAAAACACCAGTCCCAGATTATTACCCCAGCGCAGGGCCTTGGAGACGGTCAGCGCGCGTTTGGGCGCGAGCACTTCCCAGAGCGCCATGATCGCCAGCACGCCCAGAAAAAAACTCAGGCGGATGGTTTGCTCATGTTGGGTAATTGCGTCAATCAGGTTCATGTAAGTCTTCTCCGTCGGTACTTGTGAAAGCCGATAATCAGGTTATAATGATTATATCAAGTATTCAATTAATCTCTTGAATAGTAGAATAGAGGAAATAACATAGATGTCAAGCGGAAATTTTAAACACGACCTTTTTTCCCAGTTTGCCCGCGTCGGCAAGGCGCTGAGTAGCGCCAACCGTCTGGAGTTGCTGGAGTTTCTGGCACAGGGTGAACGCAGCGTTGACGAACTGGCGACGGTCACCGGTCTGACCGTGGCCAACACCTCGCAGCATCTCCAGCAGTTGCGACAGGCAGGGCTGGTCGCCGGCAGAAAACAGGGCCTCAAAGTTTATTACAGCCTGAGCGGTGATGATGTCATCACCCTGTTCAACGCCCTGCGTAGTGTTGCCGAACGCCATGTGGCCGATGTTGAACGGCTGGTTAACACCTATTTAACCGTCAAGGACGACCTCGAACCCATTCCCCGCAAGGAACTGCTGGCGCGAGCCAAGCAGGGGCTGGTCACCGTGCTGGATGTGCGACCACCGGAAGAGTTTGCCGCCGGTCATGTCCCCGGTGCCATCAATATCCCACTCAAGGAACTTGAACAGTATCTTGATCAGCTGGAGTCGGAAAATGAAATTGTCGCCTACTGCCGGGGGGCGCATTGTGTACTGGCTTTTGACGCGGTCGCCAGAGTAAGGCAAAAAGGCCACAAAGCGCGACGACTGGAAGAGGGTTTCCCGGAATGGAAACTGGCCGGACTGCCGGTGGAGCGTTAGCTGTAAGCAAAAAGATTTTGCATTGGCTTTCCCGGATTACGCTATGCTGCATCCGGGCTACTTGCTGAATAATATTCCGGCGTGGTGTCGCATCAACGGCCACGAAGTCATCGAGACCCGTGAGGCCGGCAACGAAGTCATCATCAAAATCAGAGTCGGCAGCTAACCCCCGCAACGCCTTGCCTTAATGGCACCGCGGCATTAAGCTCCATAAAAAAACAGCATAAAGGATTGGGAGGGAGACAATGCCGGATATTACTGCTTATAATAGCATCAGGGAGCCTAAGCGCTTGATTTCTATAAAGTCAGCAATGACCTTAATTAACATACTATACGGATTCCGTATAACATGTTAATTAAGGTATCCGTCTAACATACGTTATGTGCTTAAGGTGCTTCTATAGCATGCTTTAGCCTAACCAAGATTTTTAACAATAGGGACAAGATGAAACTACTAGGGCTTATCTTTGTAGGGGTGTCAGTCTTTGGCTGGCTGGGTTTCTGGTTTGCAGGGTCAGGTCATGCAGCTTTGATTGCGATTGGATTTTTGATCGCAGGATTGGCTTTGATGAGCACCAAATAAGTTAACTAATCTACCCTGAATTGAGTTTATAAAATATAGGAGAAATTATGTTCGGAGCAAAATATGATAGGGCTAAATTCTGGGCAATCAGC
>JAVVEE010000037.1:0-25017 GCA_032251315.1 Gammaproteobacteria bacterium | reverse complement strand
AACCGTAGTCAGGCTATTTTAATTTCTTTAATTTTAAACGACCAAATTTTTAGGATAAGTTTTGTATGAGTGATGAAGCATTGGTTTTTGAAGTCGGTGAGTCGGGCTTTTCCCGTTATGTACTTGAGAATTCGCATAAATTACCTGTTCTGGTCGAGTTTATGGGTATGTGGTCGGGGCCTTGCGTGATGATGGCCGATACGCTTGCAGCTCTTGCTCAGGAGTTTGCGGGGCGGTTTGTGTTCGCCAGGGTTGATGTTGAAGAGCAGCCCGAGTTGAGCAAGCTGTATAAGGTCGAGAATATGCCCAGTTTGCTGGTATTTCAGAATGGTGTGCTGAGCTTTTCTGAACAGGGACAGCTCACGGAAGATGAGCTGCGATTGTTGTTACGTGGCCTCGGTGTGTTTAACCAGGCGGATGTGTTGCGCGAAGAAGCGCGCAGTAAACACATGGCCGGGAATACGGATGAGGCGATTGTATTGTTGGCCAAAGCGATTCAGCAGGAGCCCGGCAATACCCGCGTGGCGATGGACATGGTACAGATCTTCATTGATGTTGGTGAACTGGCGCAGGCGCAGACACTGTTCAACAAGCTGCCGGACAGTGACAAGGAGACTGACATGGGTAAATCGTTGCTTGGTCAGCTGACGTTTGCTGATCTGGCCGCTAAAACGGTGGGCATTAAGGCCCTGAACGAGCGCCTGACGAAGGCTGCGAATGATTATGCCGCGCGTTTTGATCTGTCGGTGTGTCTGGTCGCCGGACACAATTACGATGGCGCGATGGAGCAGTTGTTTTCACTGCTGAAGATGAAGCCGGATTATGAGGACGGGGCCGCAAGGGAGATGATCGTTACCATCATTAATATGCTGTCACCGAATAACCCTGAGCAGGCCAAAGCTTATCGCAAGCGCCTGTCGAGTATGCTTAATTAGTTGTCTGGATAGTTTTAAAGAATCAGTTTGCCATTGTTTCCACGCTCCAGCGTGGTAACGCAGCCTCAGGCTGCTCCAGCGCCACGCTGTTAAAAGGGGTTGATCGGGACGCTGAAGCGTCCAGGGATGCATTCCCACGCTGGAGCGTGGGAACGATACAAGCTTAGGAATTAAATAGAATAACAGCGCCATTCTCGACTTAAGAAAGCCGTGGTCAGGCTCTTTTAATTTGAGAACGATACAAACGTAGGAGTTAAAAATAATTGGCTGATCGTTACGACACGACCGGTATTCCAGAAGGACAGTTTCAGCCCGGCTCGAATAACCAGGTTCTTCTCAATAAGCTGGGTGTTACCGATCCCGTGGAGATGGATGAGATTGAGCTTGATGTGCTGGAGCAGCTTACAGAAACTGTTTTGGATGAAGTTGCCGAAGATCAAACCATAACCTCCAGGGAGCTATCTGAATGGCATCGCCGGTAGCTGGGTAATGTCTATGAGTGGGCGGGGAAATATCGCTCTGTAAATATGGGCAAGGGCGACTTTCAGTTTGCGACTGCTTACCTTGTTCCGAAGTTGATGACAGAATTTGATGATAAGTATCTAACTGTTTATACGCCATGCGATCGCATGAACGAGGAGAAGCTACTCAATGCCCTTGCAATAGTTCATGTCGAATTTGTGCTGATCCATCCTTTCCGGGAGGGAAATGGTCGGTTGTCTCGTTTATTGGCAAATGTGATGGGGCTACAGGCAGGGCAGCCCTTATTGGACTTCACTTATTTAGACGAACATAAGGCGGACTATTTTTCTGCTATACAGGCTGGATTGGATAACTACGAGCCAATGACTCAGTTGTTCAGGCGAGTGTTACGCGCTTCGCAGCAGAATGCGGGTGATTGAGTTTTTCTTCGATTTTATCGATAGGCTCATTCGTTTCAATGGCGGTCGAGCTTGCGATGCTACGTATCAGCAGCTTTTTCGCCAGAGACTTGTTTTGCAGATAGCGATTTGATTTTGACAGGCTTCGGGATTTCATGTTTGCAGTATAGGCTAAATATTGTGTGCTTGGAAGACGCGAAAAAATATAAAAACACACTATATTCAGCAAGTTAATAGCTAACTATTCGTAATTACCATCGTTCCCGCGCTCCAGTGTCGCGTTGTTAAAAGGGGTTGATCGGGACGCTGGAGCGTCCGGGGATGCATTCCCACGCTGGAACGTGGGAACGATACAAACCCAGTCAGTCACAATAAGGGTCATATTATTCGTAACCAGCCATGCATCTACGTTTCATCTGGCCAGAAGTTGTCACTATCTACAATTATCCCTTATGATTAGCTATTCATTCACTAACAGGCATCTACCCGAGGCGGCGTATGTTAATTAACGGCCCATTCAATTTACAGATTATGGAATCTGACGACTCCCGCGAGCTGCATATTACCTATAAAGAGGCGTATCAGGCACTGGATATCAGCAGTCGTGTTCAGCAGATGCAGCAACACCTGCAGGATCTGGAGGCGAATTATCAGGCCACGTCCGACCCCGCTGAACAACAGGGCATGCAAATGCTTATGCAGGTGGTTTCGCATATATTGCCCTATCTAGAGACAGATGAAATATCGCTGGACGAAGCCATTGTGCTGGATCTGGAAAAAACCTCTGCAATCAACAACCTGATTAATGATGCCAGCCTGAATTAATTTCCCGATATACCATCGTTCCCACGCTCCAGCGTGGGAACGATGCAACGATACACGATGCATCCAGGGTCCGGAATCCATGTTCGCCAGCGTCGTCTCCTCGCACTTACCACCGATCTCGCCGACATCGCAGAATAATTTGTCATGCCAATATGGCAGGTATTTATTACGGCTTAATGAGATAAAATACGGCAATATCAAAACAGGTTAGCCGCATCTGGTTGCCTCATTTTTGTTGTTAGACGGTTATAATGTACCCCCTTAAAAACTAATCAAGTATTCACCAAGACTTTATCTATGCTAGAGCGTATCCGCGAAATTCCCTACAACTACACTTCCTTCTCCGACCGTGAGATTGTCATTCGCTTTCTGGGTGAGCCGATCTGGCAGTTGATTGAGGAGCTTCGGGGTGAGCGTAACACCGGCATTTCGGCGCGGATGCTGCTGGAGGTGCTGGGGGATATGTGGGTGGTGTCGCGCAATCCCTATCTGCAGGAGGATTTGCTGGAGGATGCCGGGCGGCGTAAGGCGCTGATTGAGGCCATGCACCATCGCCTGGGCCAGATTGAGATACGCGCAGGTGGTAATGAGAAGGCGCTGGATCTGCATCGCGCGGCTACCGAGGCGGTCAACCGGTTTGCTGAGCAGTTTGAGGCGGATAAAAAGTTAAGAGAGAAAGTACGCCGGCGCTTCAAGTCGATTACCCGGAAAGACAACGTCGATTTCGGCGGGCTGGCGCGGGTTTCGCATGCTACCGATGCCACCGACTGGCGCGTGGAATCGCCGTTTGTGGTGATCTCGCCGGATACGGAAGAAGAGGTTTTGAGCCTTGTGCAGGCCTGTATTGAGCTGGGGCTGACGATTATCCCGCGCGGCGGTGGCACCGGTTATACCGGCGGCGCGGTGCCGCTGGATGCACGCTCGGCGGTCATTAATACGGAAAAACTGGAGACCCTGGGCGGCATTGAAAGCCGGCCTTTGCCGGGTGTGGATCAGGCCGTGCCCACGGTCAGGTGCGGGGCGGGTGTGGTGACGCGCCGGGTTTCCGATCTGGCGGAAACGCAGGGACTGGTTTTCGCGGTTGACCCGACTTCGCAGGATGCCTCCTGCATCGGCGGTAATGTCGCCATGAATGCCGGCGGTAAAAAGGCGGTGCTGTGGGGTACCACGCTGGATAATCTGGTGTCGTGGCGCATGGTGACGCCGGATGCCGAATGGCTGGAAGTTGAGCGTCGCGATCATAATCTGGGCAAGGTGCACGAGCAGGAAGAGGTGGTGTTTCGCATCAGCCGGTTTAAGCCCGATGGCCAGACCTTAATCGGCGAACCTGAAATGCTGCGCATTGCCGGTTCGGTATTTCGCAAAGTGGGCCTGGGCAAGGATGTCACCGACAAGTTTCTCTCCGGTCTGCCCGGCATTCAGAAAGAGGGCTGCGACGGCATCATAACTTCGGCGTGTTTTATTCTGCACCGCATGCCGGCGCATATACGCACCGTCTGCCTGGAATTTTTCGGCGCCGATCTGTCGCACTCCATACCGGGCATCGCCGAGATCGTTGAGCATGTTAACAGCGCTGAAGGGGTGGTGCTGGCCGGGCTGGAGCATCTGGATGAGCGCTACGTGAAAGCGGTGCGTTATACCACCAAGAGCCCGGGTCGGGAACGGCCGAGAATGGTGTTGATCGCCGACTTCGCCAGTGATAATGAAAATAACGTGACTCAGGTGGTGTCGGACATTATCGCTCTGGCCAATCGGCGTGGTGCCGAAGGTTTTGTCGCTACCAGCCCCGAGGCACGTCGCCACTTCTGGCTAGACCGTGCACGCACTGCCGCCATTTCGGCACACACCAACGCCTTCAAGGTGAATGAAGATGTGGTGATTCCTCTGCATCGTCTCAATGAATATTACGCCGGCATCGAGCGCATCAATATCGAGCAGTCCATCGCCAACAAGCTTGAAAGCGTAGCATCGCTGCTTGAGTATCTGGCCGGTGATTTTTCAGGTAAGGGCTTCAAAAAAGAGTATGAAGACAGCGAAGAGCAGCGCGCCATTTTTCAGGCCAAGCTGGATCTGGCGCGCGGGCATCTGCAGGGCGTTGATGCGCGCTGGTCAAAGCTGGCGGAGTGCATGGATGAGCCGGCAGTGGAGCATCGCTCACTGTTGAGCGAAACCGAACAGGCCGCCATTCGTGACGGCGATACCATACTGGCTCTGCTGATGCGACGTGACGTGTTGATCTCCTATCGTCAGGAAATCAAGCAGCGGATGTTCGAGATTTTTCGTGGCCAGGACATGGAGCCGCTGCGCGATGCTCTGCGCGCAAGGCATATGGCGATTAAAAATAATCGCCTGTTTATTGCCATGCACATGCACGCCGGTGACGGCAACATTCACACCAATATTCCGGTGCACTCCGATAACTACCGCATGCTGCATGAGGCCGACCGGCTGGTGGGCAAGGTGATGCATCTGGCGCAGGATCTGGGCGGCGTTATTTCCGGTGAGCACGGCATCGGCCTGACAAAAATTCAGTACCTGGAACCGGAAAAGCTGGCGGCGTTCGTCAAGTATAAAGAGGCAATTGATCCACACGGTCATTTTAACAAGGGCAAACTCATGCCGGGCTCCGGCCTTGAAAATGCCTATACGCCGTCACTGGCGCTGGTGCAGCAGGAGGCGCTGATTCTGGAGCAGAGCGAGCTGGGCCTGCTCAATGATGACATCAAGCACTGTTTGCGCTGCGGAAAATGCAAACCGGTTTGCATGACCCATATTCCGCGCGCCAATCTGCTCTATTCACCGCGCAATAAAATACTGGCATCGGGTCTGATTATCGAAGCGTTTCTCTATGAAGAGCAGACCCGGCGGGGAATTTCGATTCGTCATTTTGATGACCTCAATGATGTCGCTGATCACTGCACGGTGTGTCACAAATGTCTTAACCCCTGTCCGGTCGATATCGACTTTGGCGACGTCTCGATTCGCATGCGCAAGATACTGAAAGATCGCAAGCAGAAACGCTTCAATATCGGCAGCTGGGCGGCGATGCAGTTTCTCAATGTCAAAGATCCGATGATGGTCAAGCTGCTGCGTTTAGCCATGGCGCAGGCCGGTTTCAGGGCGATCAATTTTGCCCATGTGCTGGCGAAGAAAACAGGATTGCTGGGGCGTAAAAATCGCATCCCTCCCTCTACCACCGGTCACTCTGGTGCGACCGTGCAGATTGTTAATCTGGTACGTAAGCCGATGCGCTCAAGAGTGCCGGCTAAACCCATGCGCGCTTTGCTGGGCGCGGAAGACGCCTCGCAAGTGGTGATTGTTCGTGATGAAGAAAAAACCACGAATGATTCCGATGCCGTGTTTTATTTTCCCGGCTGCGGCTCGGAGCGGCTGTTCAGTCAGATCGGCCTGGCGACCCTGTCGATGCTGTATGAAACCGGTGCCAAAACCGTCTTGCCGCCCGGCTATCTCTGTTGCGGTTATCCGCAAACCTCAGGCGGTGATGCAGAAAAGGGGCAGGCCATCAGCACCGAAAACCGTGTACTGTTTCATCGTATTGCCAATACCCTGAATTATCTGGATATCAAAACCGTGCTGGTCAGTTGTGGTACCTGTATGGATCAGCTGCTGAAATATGAATTCGAGAAAATATTTCCAGGCTGTCGATTGCTGGATATTCACGAATACCTGATGGAGCAGGGTGTGAAGATGCAAGGCGATAACGGTATGCAATATTTATATCACGACCCCTGTCACACGCCGATGAAAACCTATGACCCGATTAAAGTCACGGACAGTCTGATGAACCGGAGTGTTCTGAATTCTGATCGCTGTTGCGGCGAATCAGGCACACTGGGAACAGCGCGTCCCGACATTGCCGAGCAGCTGCGTTATCGAAAACGGGAAGAGCTGCAAAATGGATTAGTGGAGCTGACCGGAAAGCCCAGTACCAGCCCCAAAGGCAAAGTGAAAATGCTCACCTCCTGTCCCGCCTGCCAGCAGGGTCTGTCACGTTACCAGGATGACACCGGCCTCGACACCGATTACATTGTGGTGGAACTGTGCAAGAACAACCTGGGCGAAGACTGGCAGGAAAAGATGCTGGAAAAAATCAAGGACGGCGGTATTGAGCGCGTGCTGTTATAAGTTGTAAGAACAGATAAAAACAAACTCTTGGTCCGCGAAAAATGCGAAGTACGCCAAAAAAAGATTTTAATCAATTATTTTTTGACCTTTTCGCGTTCTTGGCGTTTTTCGCGGACTTAACGCCTTTATCTCATCAGCAATTATTTGCCGGGAGTGAGTGTTTCGTAGGCCTGTCGAATGCGGATAAAATCAGCTGGATCGCCGCCTTTGTCGGGGTGGTGGATGGCGGCGAGTTCACGATAGCGGCGGTTGATGCTCGCTTCGCAGGCTTCTGCTTCCAGTTCTAAAACCGTCAGCGCCTCCAGGCGGTCATCGGCACTGATGTACAGCGTCCAGAAGTTTTCCAGCAGCGCTTCCACATCCTCGCTGCTGGTGTTGTTGAAGTTTGACCAGTCGAGATAATAGTCACTGAGTTTCGCGTTCACTGACCCGGTCAGTTGGGTCTCGCTGGTGCCGGCGGGGAGAGTGGTCAGCTGGATGCTGAGCGGTGAAATCTCCAGCAGAAGATGCTCTTCTGCCAGCCGCTGCTGCAACTGGTAAAGCGCGTTCATCACCATGAAGTGTTTTTGAAACAGGGCGAGCTGGTAATCGTCGCCGATGCCTTCGAATCCGATATGGCTGTCCAGTGATTTGATGATCAGGTATTCGCTAATCCCCGCAGTATGCTCATGCAGTAGCGCGAGGATGTCGGGGATTAGGGGGTTTTTAACCATGCAGCCGGTTTATATTGCCGGTGGAATTTCTATCGCCTCATTTTCCAGCATTTTAATGAGCCGGATAAGGGGCAGGCCAATCAGCGAATTCGGGTCGTCGCCTTGCATTTTTTCAAACAGGGCGATGCCCAAACCTTCCGATTTGAAGCTGCCCGCGCAGTTGTAGGGCTCTTCGATTTTCAGATAGCGCTCTATCGTCTGTGCGGACAGTTGTTTGAAGACGACGGTGTAGGGCTCGCACAGGGTCTGTTTTCTGCCGGTGCGGGTATTGAGCAGGCACAGCCCGGTCTGGAAAACAATGCGCTGGCCGGAGGCCTCGGTGAGCTGCCTGACCGCATTGTCGAAGTTGCCCGGCTTGCTCAGCGGTCGACCATTGAGCACGGCGCTCTGGTCTGAGCCGATGATGAGCGCATCTTCGCCCCGGACTTTTATCTGCCCGGCAACCGCCTCGGCCTTGAGTTCGGCCAGACGCATGACCATACTTTCGATGCTTTCACTCGCCAGCGGGGTTTCGTCGATATCGGGGGCGACACAGCTGAATTCAAGGTGCAGGCGTTCCAGCAACTGTTTGCGAAAAGGCGAGGTTGATCCGAGAATAAGCTTCATATGTCTCTTATTTAATGCGTAAAAAATTGAGATTTTATACGATTCACTTATCAAATGGGCGGAATTCCCCGCAGACTGCTCGCTATGTGTTTGATATTTTAGGTAATGCTAATGTTTCGCCGGCTCACAGGTCAGAACTTATTGAATTGTATAGAATATATACAGAAATGTGGTTTTGCTTTAAAATGCGCCGCTTATGTCGAAACCATTGCCGGAAACCGCGAATTTTTTAAAGCAAGCCGAGCGGAATGTGACGCTGGAAGGGACTTTGCCGCTGAATCGGCTGGAACGCCTGTCTGAGTTTTTGCATGACAATTCCGGCGAATTATTCGCCAAATTGAATTTTAGCTCGAATACCGGCTATCTGAGGTTGCAGGGCAGGGTTGAAGCCGCGCTGGATTTGATTTGCCAGCGTTGTCTGCAACCGATGGAGTTACCGGTATCCGGTGAGTTTAAATTCGGCCTGCTGACCAGTGAAAAATACGAAGACAGGCTGCCGCCGGATGCCGAGCCCTATTTGCTGGAAGGTGACGAGCAGTCGGTGATAGAGATTCTTGAAGACGAGTTGTTGCTGTCGATACCAATTGCAGCCACGCATCAGGGTGAATGTTCCGAGTTTCTGCAGCAGCAGGCAGAAGAGCGGCAAGTGGAGAAAGAAAAATCGAATCCATTTGCGGTATTGAAAGATTTGAAAAGAGATTAGCTCAATTTTCTAACACGTTGAATTACAGGGTAATTTTTCGGTAGTAATTGAATTTTATAACAGTTTTACAGGTTTTTAACAGGAGATATATTCCATGGCCGTTCAAAAAAGCAGAAAGACACGTTCAAAACGCGGTATGCGCCGTTCACATGATTCACTGAAGGGCAAGACTTTATCCGTCGATCCCACTTCAGGGGAAACTCATTTGCGTCACCACGTGACTCCTGACGGCTTCTACAAAGGCCGTAAAGTGGTAGATACGGGTAGCGCTTTAGAAGACTAGATTAAGTCTGGTCGCTTTCAGTCGCTGACGGCGGTTGATCGACATAGCTTTCGTTGATGCCAGATCCGGTAATAATTGCGATTGATGCCATGGGCGGCGACTACGGTCCCGAAGTCATCCTGCCTGCGGCTGTTCGCGTGCTCAAAAAACAGGATAATGTAAACATCATTCTGGTCGGCGATGAGGCGGTTTTAAGCGCAAAGGCCGGTCAGCTGAATATCGATCTGGCCGGTGCTTATGCCGGGCGAATTGAGATTCAGCATGCCTCTCAGATCGTCGAGATGCACGATGAACCTGCGCTGGCGATTCGCAAGAAAAAAGACTCTTCCATGCGCGTGGCCATTAACATGGTTCACGAAGAACGCGCTCAGGCGGTGGTCAGTGCCGGCAACACCGGTGCGCTGATGGGCACCGCCAAGTTTGTACTCAAAACCCTGCCGGGCATCGATCGACCCGCCATCAGCACAACCATCCCCTCAGTGACCGGCCATACCCACATGCTGGATCTGGGGGCGAATGTCGATTGCAGCGGTGAAAATCTGTATCAGTTCGCCATCATGGGTTCGGTGCTGGCCGAGGCGGTCGATAATGTTGACCGGCCACGCGTAGGGCTGCTGAATATCGGTTCTGAAGCGATGAAAGGCAACGCCCTGGTGAAAGAGGCCGATGCGCTGCTGGCCGATGCGCCGATCAACTACATCGGGTTCATCGAAGGCGATGATATCTACAACGGCAGTGTTGATGTCGTTGTCTGTGACGGTTTCGTGGGCAATGTTTCGCTGAAGACCTCGGAGGGCGTGGCCAAGATGATCAGCCACTTCATGAAAGAGGAATTCACCCGCAATATTTACAGCAAACTGGCCGCGATGATCGCCATGCCGGTACTCAAAGCTTTTCGTAACCGTATTGACCCGCGCACCTATAACGGCGCCAGCATGCTGGGTTTGAGCGGCATCGTAATCAAGAGCCACGGCGGTGCTGATGTCTTTGGTTTTGCCAATGCGATTGAAATTGCCGTGCTGGAAGTAGAAAAAACAGTCCCCCAACATATACGCGCAAGAATGGAATCTTTGCTGGAGAAAACACTTTGAGTTACGCAAGAATTGCCGGTACAGGTAGCTTTTTACCGAAAAAAATTCTAACCAATAAAGACATAGAAAAATTCGTCGACACTACCGATGAATGGATTCGTGAGCGTACCGGCATAGAAGAGCGTCACATCGCGGCAGACGACGAATTTACTGTCGACCTGGCTGAACAGGCAGCAATCAATGCCATGGAAGCGGCCGGCAAGACCAGGGATGATATCGATCTGATTATTGTCGCCACCACCACGCCGGACCGGGTTTTTCCCAGCACCGCGTGCCTGTTGCAGCAGCGCCTGGATATTCACGGCTGCGCCGCTTTTGACGTGCAGGCGGTCTGTACCGGTTTTGTTTATGCCCTGGGCATCGCCGACGCCTTCTTCAAGGCCGGCACCCATAAATGTGCCCTCGTTGTCGGCGCAGAAACACTTTCGCGCATTGTCGACTGGACCGACCGCGGTACTTGCGTGCTGTTTGGTGATGGCGCCGGTGCGGTTGTGCTGGAAGCCAGTGAAGAGCCGGGCATCATTTCGACCCATCTGCACGCCGATGGCCAGTATGAAAGCTTATTAAGCGTGCCTTATGGCGTTTCCAACGGCGCACGGAAACTGCTGGACGGCGTGGGCGGCATCACCATGCGCGGTAATGAAGTGTTCAAGATGGCGGTCAATACGCTGGGTCGCATCGTTGATGAAACTCTGGCGCACAATAACATGGAAAAATCAGACATCGACTGGTTAGTGCCGCATCAGGCCAATACCCGCATCATTAATGCCACCGCAAAAAAGCTCAAAATGTCTACCGATCGCGTGGTCATGACAGTGAATAAACACGGCAATACCTCAGCCGCATCAGTGCCTCTGGCTCTGGACACCGCAGTACGCGACGGCCGCATACAACGCGGCGAGATTTTGCTGCTGGAAGCTTTCGGCGGTGGTTTCACCTGGGGCTCCGCGCTAATTCGTTACTAGCCTGTTTATAAAAAAAGTTTTCTCTGTGGTGAATGCTTTGTTATATAAAATCTCAGATCAAATCTAATTTTAAAAGCGCGCTTATTAATTTAACGCGCTTTTTTTTGTGCGTAATATTCCTCAATACAGTCTCACTATTTACTAATATTCTTATTTGATTTTGTATTAAATATTTCATTGTGTTCTGGATAAATGCTGATATAGAATGGCGACTCGTGTAAATAAGAAAAGGCTAAGCTGTAATGTCAGAACGTGAAACGGGTACGGTTAAATGGTTTAACAATTCCAAAGGATTTGGATTTATTGAAAGACAGGATGGTGAAGATGTTTTTGTACACTTCAATCAGATTCGCGGAGAAGGTTACCGCTCTCTTGAAGATGGACAAAAAGTCGAATTCACTGTCACTAAAGGTGACAAGGGATTTCAGGCTGAGGATGTCACACCCATCTAATTAAAGGAGCCTCTTTGGAGATTCCTTTTTTTGTGACTGTTCGGATGCGGTCTTGATCAAGGTTGCAGTCAGCAATTGTTGACTGCGGCAGCTTACCCTTCTGCGCGGGTGATCATCTCTTCTGCATGCGCCAGTGATTGCTGGGTGATATCAATACCACTCAGCATGCGCGCAATCTCTTCGATACGCTGTTGACGGCTGAGTGTGTCCACACCGGTGCGGGTCTGCTTTTTATCGCTCTGCTTGTGAACGCGCAGGTGCTGATGCGCCTGAGATGCCACCTGCGGCAGATGGGTGATACACACCACCTGATTGCTGTTGCCCAGGATGCGTAAGTGCTGGCCCACAATTTCCGCAATTCGTCCCCCCACGCCACTGTCCACTTCATCGAAAATTAACGTCGGGATGCGGGTCTGGGCGGCGGTAATCATCTGAATAGCCAGACTGATTCGCGCCAGCTCGCCACCGGAAGCAACCCGGGCTAATGTTTTGCAGGGCTGTCCCGTATTTGCAGTTACGGTAAAGTCGATTCGATCAATGCCATGCGCGCTGCGTTTTTCGTTATCGTTCCGGCTTATTTCAATGATGAATTTGCCGCCACTCATGCCCAGCGTCTGCATGGCTTTGGTAATGGCCTTGTCCAGTTTTTTTGCGGCTTTGCTGCGGCTATTGCTCAGTGACTGAGCCGCGTTGCGGTAAGTCTGCTCCAGTGTTTTATATTCGTTGCGCAACTCTTCCAGCCTTTCATCAGCATGATCAAGCTCACTCAATTCATGGGCCAGCTGTTGATGCAGTTCACCGAGCGCACCCGGTTCGACGCGATGCTTGCGTGCCAGATCCAGAATCACCTGGAGTCGCTGTTCAATCACCTCAAGTTCCGCCGGGTTGAGTTCGATGGCATCACCGTAGGTGCGTAACTGTGCAACGCTTTCATCAATCTGAACCAGTGCATCCTGTAGCATGTCAACCACCGGATTCAGCTTTTCATCGACTTCAGCAATGTCCTGTAGCGAAGCAATGACGCGGGCAACATTCGACTGAATATTGGAATCATCATTGCCATAAAGTTCTTCCAGTGACTGCTGTACGGTTGTGGTCAATTTTTCGGCATGGGCGAGGCGGGAATGCTGTTCGTTGAGCTTTTCGTATTCATTATCTTCCAGCGCCAGCGCGTCGAGTTCCTGCGTGAGAAAACGCAACAGGTCGAGACGATTATTTCTGTCGCTGCCGGCCTGCTCAAGATGCTGCAACTGCTCATGCACCAGCTTAAGTTGCACGTAGGCATTGCTGACCGCTTCGATTAAATTAGCATGGTTGGCATAGTCATCAAGTAAATGGCGCTGTGCCACCGGCTTCATCAGGGATTGGTGTTCATGCTGGCCATGAATATCAATCAGCATCTCACCCAGTTCACGAATCAGTTGCAGATTAACCGGCGTGCCGTTGATGTAGGCACGTGAACGTCCGTCTTTGGAAACACGACGGCGTAACAGACATTCATCATCGGCATTTAATGCCTGCTCGACCAGCCAGGAGCTGACCGCTTCATTGTTCTGGATATCGAATTCGGCGACGATTTCAGCGTGGTCGGCACCCTGTTTTATGCTGTCGTTATCGGCGCGATCACCCAGTACCATGCCCAGCGCGCCTAACAGAATTGATTTGCCTGCACCGGTCTCACCGGTGAGCGCGGTCAGGCCGGTTTCGAAGTCAAGTTCCAGCGCATCGATGATGGCGAAGTTGCGAATCGTTAAGTGTAAAAGCATATCAGTAGAATTAAGTTCGTTCGTTCCAGTGAAGTTTTAGGCGCAGAATATCAAAATTACTGTGCCCCTGCGGATGCAATAGCGTAATCATGTGTGGCTTGCGTTTAATGATGATGTGATCGCCGACATCAACGTCAAATGAGGTCTGTCCGTCACAGGTCACTTGCGCGTTGGCCTGTTTGGTTCCGTTGATTAATATATCCACTTCCGAGCTGGAATCAATAACCAGCGGGCGACTGCTCAGGGTGTGCGGGCAAATCGGCACCAGCGTAATGGCGTCGAGATCCGACTGCAAAATCGGGCCGCCGCTGGAGAGGGCGTAAGCGGTTGAACCGGTAGGCGTGGAAACGATTAAGCCATCGGCACGCTGATGGCTGACAAATTGATTGTTGATATGGGTTTCAAACTCAATCATCCGCACCACATCGCGCACATGCACTACTACATCGTTGAGCGCATCCGCAGAAAATATAACCGTTTTGTCTCGCATCACCCTGGCTTCGAGCAGAAAGCGTTCCTCCTTGAGGTGCAGTCCCGATAAAATGGCGTCGAGTTCAGTGTCGATTTCATCGGGCGAAACATCGGCGAGAAAACCGAGGCGGCCGATGTTGATGCCTACCATGGGTACGTTTTTGTCGGAAAGTGAACGGGCTGCGTTCAGAATCGTACCGTCACCGCCGACGATGATGGCCAGGTCGCAACGTATGCCCAGTTCTTCGCGAGAGACGACGCGGTAATTGTGACCGTGCTTGATACCCTCAACGCTTTCGTCCAGTAAAACTTCACAGTTTTTCCAGCTTAGATAATCCAACAGGTGTGTCAGCGTATCGCTGACCAGCTCGGTGTGAGTTTTGGTGATAATGCCTATTGTGTTGAACTGCATAATATTATTCCGCGGAGCAATGCGCTTACATTAGCATGCAAAAACGTTTGCGCCATCCTTATTTCTTCGAATCTTTTTTCAGCTGGTAGAGCAGATCCAGCGCCTCGCGCGGGCTAAGCCTGTCCACGTCCATATCCTGAAGGCGTTCAATCACCGGGTGCGGGCGGCTGCTGAACATTTCAAACTGACCGCTGTCGGCACGTGCTTCGATGCTGTTCTGTTCCAGCTCCACCAGTTTCTTGCGCGCCTGGCTGATCACCTCGGCGGGCACCCCGGCCAGCTGCGCCACCTGCAAACCGTAACTCTGATTTGCCGGGCCGGGCTTCACGCTGTGCAGAAACACAATTTTATCACCATGCTCGACCGCATCGATATGCACATTGGCGATACCGGCGAGTTCATCGGGCAGGGCGGTGAGTTCAAAATAATGCGTCGCGAACAGTGTGTAGGCTCTGTTCCTGCTGGCCAGATGATGCGCGCACGCCCAGGCCAGCGAGAGGCCGTCAAAGGTGCTGGTGCCACGGCCGATTTCATCCATTAGCACCAGGCTGCTGGCGGTGGCGTTGTTGAGAATATTGGCCGCTTCGGTCATCTCCACCATGAAGGTCGAGCGCCCGCTGGCCAGATCATCGGAGGCACCGATGCGGGTGAAAATGCGGTCGATCGGGCCGATAGTCGCCTTCTTTGCCGGCACATAACTGCCGATGCAGGCCAGCAGCACAATCAGCGCGGTCTGGCGCATGTAGGTCGACTTACCGCCCATGTTGGGGCCGGTGATGATGTTCATGCGCTTGCTGTCGCTGAGCCGGGTATCGTTGGCGATGAAGCTCGAATCCAGCACACGCTCGACCACCGCATGGCGGCCGCCCTGAATATGAATGCCCGGCGATGCCACCAGCTCCGGGCAGCAGTAATCCAGCGTTTCGGCGCGTTCGGCGAGGCAGGCCAGGGTGTCGATTTGCGCCAGCGAGCGGGCGCATTGCTGCAACGGTTCGAGCTGCGCCTGTAGCGAGGTGAGTACCGTTTCATAAATGGATTTTTCCAGCGAGAGCGAACGCTCGCGCGCACTCAGCACCTTGTCTTCGTACTCTTTCAGCTCGGCGGTGATAAAACGCTCGGTGGTTTTCAGCGTCTGTCGGCGGGTATAGGTGTCGGGCACCTCATTGGAATGCAGCCGGCTGATCTCGATGAAGAAGCCGTGCACCCGGTTATAACCGACCTTGAGGGTTTTGATGCCGGTGTTTTCGCGCTCGCGGATTTCGAGCCGGGCCAGAAAATCATCGGCGTTTTTACTGAGCGAACGCAGCTCATCAAGCTCGGCATTAAAACCTTCGGCGATAACCCCGCCATCACGAATCAGCACCGGTGGGTTTTCGATGATCGCCGCCGACAGCAGCGCCACCACCTCCGGGTGTTCGCTGATCTCGCTGGCCAGCCGTTGCAACAGCGGTGCGTGACACTCGCCGAGCGTGCGCTGCAACTCGGGCAGGGTTTGCAGCGATAGCCGCAGCGTGTCGAGGTCGCGCGGGCGTGCCGACCCCAGTGCTACCCGGCTCATAATGCGCTCGACATCACCGATGGCATGCAGCTGCTGCTGCAAATCGCTGAACAGCCCCGACTGCATCAGCTCGCCGAGCGACTGGTGGCGCTGTTTGAGGATTTCGGTATCGCGCAGCGGATTGTGCAACCAGCGGCGCAAACAGCGGCTGCCCATGGCCGTGGTGGTGCGGTCGATCACCGACGACAGCGTGTGGTCGGTGCCGCCGGAGAGGTTAAATTCAATCTCCAGATTGCGCCGGCTGGCCGCGTCCAGAATCACCGAATTGTCGGTACTCTCGACGTGCAAACCGGTAATATGCGGCAGCGCCGCGCGCTGGGTATTGCGTACATACTGCATCAGGCAGCCCGCCGCCATCACCGCCGCATCCAGCCCGTCACAGCCAAAACCGCTTAGATCGCGGGTGCCAAACTGCTCGTTGAGCACGCGCTGCGCCGAATCCGCATCGAACCACCAGGGCGGCTGCGCCCGGCTGGCAATCTTGCGGTTGAGCTGCTGGTTCAGATTATTCAGATACTGCGCATCCTCGGAAAATACCAACTCCGCCGGATTCAGCCGCTCCAGCTCGGCATAAAGATGCTCCAGCGAATCCAGCTCCAGCACATGAAAACGCCCGGCGCTGACATCCAGCGCCGCAACGCCATAGCGGTTATTAAAATGATGCACCGCCACCAGCAGATTATCCCTGCGCTCATTCAGCAGCGACTCCTCAGTCACCGTGCCCGGCGTAACAATGCGCAACACCTCGCGATCCACCGGCCCCTTGCTGGTCGCCGGATCGCTGGTCTGCTCGCAAATCGCCACCGATTCACCCTGATTGATCAGTCGCGCCAGATAATTATCCGCCGCGTGATAGGGAATGCCGCACATCGGAATCGGCGTGCCGTTGGAATGGCCGCGCGCGGTCAGGGTAATATCCAGCAACTTCGCCGCCTTGCGGGCATCGTCGAAGAACATCTCGTAAAAGTCGCCCATCCGGTAAAACATCAGCGTATCGGGATGATCCGCCTTAAGGCGCAGATACTGCTGCATCATCGGCGTATGGGTTACCGGTTTGTCTACAGGGCGGGTCGCGTTTTCAGCCATATTATTATCAGGAGCAGGGGTGGATTTCATGCAGCGATTCTACTAGAAGTTTTCAGAGCGGACTAATTTTGTTGGAACAAAATTGAATCGCTGTTTATGATCTTGCCTGCCTTAACGTGAAAGGCTATTTCAAAATAACGATCTTCAGCGAACGAGCAAAGGGGCTGATAATGGTTGATATGCGCCAAATAATGAAACAAGCTACCTTCCTGATTAGCCAGCCTTTATATCTCTAATCTACCTGGGGGATTGACTTAGTCCTGCTTTGTCATTTATCGTATTGCGCTGCCACCCTTACTATTGTTAACGATGAATCTAACGCTACACCGCATGACTACTCTAGGAAAAACATTCAGCTGGTTACTGATGCTGGCCTTTCTATCGTTGACTGTATTTCCGTACCACTACCACCTGCACCACGTCGATAAACCTGCGGAAGTCGGTGTTACCGCTCCAGCCCATGTTCTGGATACGCATTTTTATGCGGGTACCGATGAGTTAGGCGATCATAATGACAGACATATCATCGAATCGTCTTCAGACATATCGATTAAGTCACCCGGGTTACAGCTTCCATCGGTTGAACTGCTCTTTCTCATTTCCTTGTTGCTGGCGTTTAATAAACGTGAGAAACCTCTACGATTGACGCAATTGGACCTAAAGCTTCCCCCCCTAAATCCTTACAGCATCCCCCAACTACGCGCCCCGCCGCAATCCTGACAAACATCTCTCTGTCTCTTCGGTGTTGACCGAGAACATCTGCTGAATACCGGCAGTTGTGTCTGTGCCGTTTTGTTCGCTTATTAATTGGATCCCTGATGATCCAAGGAAGTCTATCCATGCGATTTTTGTTAGGGGCATGTGCCCTAATCTGGGTGGTATCTGCTACAGCCGCCTCCAATATGACGGCGGAAACGCCATTAACGATGAGCCAGGTTATTGCCCTGGTTTTGGAAAACAATCCACAGTTACAGGTCGCTGGTTTTGATAACCGTGCGGCGGCCGCTCGCGTTAGGCAGCGGAGTCAAACCTCGCCATGGGAATTGGGGGTCGAGTTTGAAAATTTGGCAGGCGGCAACAGGGTTAGTGATAGCAGAAACCTGGAAACCACGCTTAGTCTGGGGCGTGTATTGGAGTTGGGAAATAAGGCTCACCTGCGTGGTGAAGTTGCTCGCTTCGAACTCGGTGTATTGCGCCATGAACAGGATGCCCAGCGCCTGGACTTGCTTGCCAATGCGGCAAGACGTTTTCTCCATATTGTCCAGGTACAAGGTGAACGAGACCTGAGTGAAGAGCGGGTTACGTTGATGCGGCGTACCCTGCAGGCGGTCGAGAGACGCTACGAGATAGGCAAGGCGCCAGAAGTGGAACGCAGCCGAGCACAAATTAATCTGGCAAAAGCAGAACTGGCCCTAGAGGAAACTGACCATTTACTTGCCAACGGCCGTCGCCAGTTATCTGTGCTTTGGGGGGAACTGGAACCCGGTTTTAATAGTGCGCAGGCTGATCTTTTTCAAATTCATGATGAGCCGGATTACGCGACACTGGAACAACGCATTGAACAAAATCCGATGCTGGCGCGTTTAGCTACTGCAGAACGTCTGGCCAATGCACGTCTGCAACTGGCCCGTGCCAAACGTAACAGCGATGTGGGTATTAAGGTTGGCATGCGTCATTTCAATGCCAGTGACGATCTTGGACTCACTCTGTCCATGAGTATACCTCTGGGAAGTGGGGGACGCGCACGACCTTATGTGTCAGAAGCTAAAAATTTACAGCAACGAGAGCCTTTTTTGGCGCAACAACAGCGTTTGGCTTTACGTGCCACGCTTTTTGAATTTCATCAGGAATTGTTGCATGCCCGTGACCGACTAACGGTTTATCAGCAACGTATTATCCCGGCTGCTGAAAAGGCGTTGGCCGATTACAGCCGTGGTTATTCCGCTGGTCGTTACTCATTGTGGGAACTGACCTCGGCGCAGGAAATATTGCTGGAAGCGCGTCGCGAGATTCTGTCCGCAGCTACTGAACATCATATGATCGGAATTGAAATTATTCGCCTTATTGGCGCTACACCTGCTACCGGAGTTAATCCATGAACCGCAAAAACTTTCTTATCCTGCTGGTAGTGAGTGCTATCGCTATTAGCATCTGGCTAATAATCAATAACAACGATTCGCATGATCAAGTGGGAGAGTTGCATCAGGATTCTGTTGAAGAGATCCCTAAAGGTCCTCACGGCGGCAAGCTGTTTACAAAAGAAGATTTCGCTATCGAGCTGGCCTTGTACGAGACAGGCGTCCCTCCAGAATTTCATGTCTATGCCTACCATGACGGGAAAGCCCTGACACCTGATGCAATTGATCTGCAAGTTGAACTGACACGCCTGGATGGCCAGGTTGATCGTTTTACTTTTGAACCGCTAATGGGTTATCTGCGCGGCCAGGGTGAGGTTACCGAGCCGCATTCATTTGATGTTTCTATCACTGCACACTATCAGGGCAAGACATATCAGTGGGACTTTTCCAGTTATGAAGGCCGCACAGTCATCCCTGAAGTTTTGGTCAAACAGGCGGGTGTCGAAACAGAACCTGCGGGGGCGGCAGTACTGACGGAAACGCTGTCCCTCACCGGACGTGTACAGGTTGACCCAACACGAATAGCACAGGTGCGCGCTCGTTTTGACGGTGTTGTACAACGTGTTAATCGTAATCTGGGTGAACGGGTGAAGAAGGGTGATGTGCTGGCAACGGTGCAGAGTAATGAAAGTCTTCAGGTCTATTCGGTTAACGCACCTATTGATGGCTTGATTCTACGCCGTGATGTTCAGGTGGGTTCAATAACGGGTGATAGTCCATTATTCGTCGTTGCCGGGCTATCTCAGGTATGGGTAGAACTGGATGTCTTCAGCCGTGATTTGTCGCGTGTGAAAACGGGACAGGCTGTAACCATTGAAACGCTTGATGGAAAAAGTGTCGCCGGCAACATCGAGTGGGTTTCACCACTGGCGGCGCATGCCAGCCAGAGTGTGCAGGCCCGAGTGGTATTGGATAACGTCAATGGCCAGCTGCGTCCCGGTCAATTCGTGCGCGGACAGATAACAGTCGCTGAACACTCTGTCGCACTGGCTGTACGGCAGTCGGCTATTCAGAGATTTCGTGACTTCCAGGTCGTGTTTGCCAGAATTGGTGATACCTACGAAGTACGTATGCTGGAACTTGGTCGTCAAAATAACGAGTGGGCTGAAGTACTTGGTGGACTCAAAGCCGGTACCGAATATGTCACGAGTAATAGTTACCTGATCAAAGCGGACATTGAAAAGTCCGGTGCCAGTCACGACCACTGAGGAATAGCGCAATGTTGAATCATATTATTTCCGCCTCACTGGCCCATCGTTGGCTGGTATTGGTGATCACCCTCGGACTCATGGCTCTGGGAATATACAACTTTAACCGTCTGGCCATTGATGCCGTGCCGGATATCACTAACGTTCAGGTGCAGATCAATTCCGAGGCTCCGGGTTATTCACCACTTGAATCAGAACAACGTATTACCTTTCCTATAGAGACAGCGATGGCTGGTCTGCCGCGTTTAACCGAGACGCGCTCAGTATCACGCTACGGTCTCTCTCAGGTTACCGTGGTATTCGAGAATGGGACCGACATCTACTGGGCGCGCCAGCTGATTAGCGAGCGTCTGATAGAAGTGAAGGAAAGTCTGCCGCGGGGCATTGAACCGGCGATGGGACCTATCGCTACAGGTCTGGGCGAAATCTTCATGTATACGGTTGCAGCCAGTGAGAATTCTGAACTGACACCGATGGAACTGCGCACGGTACAAGACTGGATTGTGCGCCCACAGTTGCGCCAGACCCCGGGTGTGGTAGAGGTCAACACCATTGGCGGTTATACCAAGCAGTTTCATGTACTGCCCGATCCTGACAAATTGCTGGCCCATGACCTGACATTGCAAGACCTGATGGCGGCACTGGCCAGCAATAACCTGAACACTGGAGCCGGTTATATCGAACGTTTCGGTGCCCAGTACCTGATCCGCTCGCCGGGACAGTTGGCCAATCTGGAGGAAATCAGGGGCATCGCCGTGGCTAAGCGCAACGGTGTACCAATCCTGCTTGCTGAGGTGGCCGAAGTCACTCTGGGACACGAATTGCGTACCGGTGCAGCCACCCAGAACGGCAAGGAGGTCGTGCTCGGTACTGTCTTCATGCTGGTCGGTGAAAATAGTCGCGTGGTAGCAAAGGCGACAGCCGAACGTCTTGAGGAAATCAAGCCATCGTTACCCGAAGGGGTGGAACTGAACGCGCTGTATGACCGGACCACGTTAGTAGACAAGACCATTGCAACTGTGCAGAAGAACCTTGTCGAAGGCGCGCTGCTGGTGATCGTGGTGTTATTACTGTTGCTTGGTAACTGGCGTGCAGCACTGATTACAGCCGCCGTCATCCCTGCGGCAATGTTGATGACAATCACAGGCATGGTGGAATCGCAGGTATCTGCTAACCTCATGAGTCTGGGGGCGCTGGACTTTGGCTTGATCGTGGACGGTGCGGTGATCATCGTCGAGAATTGCCTGACAAGACTGGCAGCCTACCAGCGTATGCACAGCTCTCTGCCTGATCTAAAGGAGCGTCTGCGCCTGGTGCATGAGGCCACCGTCGAAGTGATCCAGCCGAGTGTATTCGGTGTGTTGATTATCCTGATCGCCTACCTTCCGATTTTTGCCCTCACTGGCATCGAAGGCAAAATGTTTCACCCGATGGCCTTTACCGTGGTAACCGCTTTGCTGGCCGCATTAGTATTGTCAGTCACCGCTGTTCCTGCCGCCGTGGCCCTGTTCGTTAGTGGAAAAGTCAAAGAACATGACAATCGCTTGATGACCGGTTTACGCCGTGCCTATGAACCTGCATTATATATGGCTATAAATAATCGCCTGCAGGTCGTCCTGGTCGCCGCCAGTCTTGTGGTCGTTTCGGCAATTTATGCCGGACGTATGGGTGCCGAGTTCGTGCCTAATCTTGATGAAGGTGATATGGCTGTGCATGCCTTGCGCATTCCCGGTACCAGCCTTTCTCAGGCTGTAGCGATGCAAGAGGCATTGGAGTTACGACTAAGTGAGTTCCCGGAGGTCTCGCATGTATTCGCCAAACTGGGTACAGCCGAAGTGGCAACTGATCCTATGCCGCCTAATGTGGCGGACACTTTCGTTATGTTAAAGCCACGTGATCAATGGCCGGATCCGGACAAGCCCAAAGCAAAATTTGTAGAAGAGTTAGCAGCGGTTGCACGTACCATTCCTGGTAACAACTATGAATTCACCCAGCCCATCCAGATGCGTTTTAACGAGTTAATTTCCGGGGTGCGCTCGGATCTCGCGGTGAAGGTCTACGGCGATGACTTCGATACGCTGGTGAAAGTAGCAGAAGAGGTAGAAAAGGTGTTGGCTACTGTGCCCGGTGCGTCCGATGTACGTACCGAGCAGGCCACCGGTTTGCCGACCTTAATGGTGATACCCGACCGCGAACGGCTGGCTCGCTACGGACTGGATGTTGCAGCCGTGCATGAAGTTCTGCGTATTTCATTGGGCGGCGAGAAAGTAGGCCAGGTGTTTGAGGGTGACCGCCGTTTCGATCTGGTGGTTCGCCTGCCGGAATTGTTGCGTAACGACCTCGAGCATTTGTCCCGTCTGCCCATACGATTACCGAAAGATGGGGGTGAAGAGGTGAGTGGTGATGCAGATATGATGGGCGTTGCCCGTGTTACCCCGCACAGCATTCCATTGGGTGAAGTTGCGGATATTTCATTCACTCAGGGGCCGAATCAGATTAGTCGCGAGAATGGCAAACGTCGTATCGTGGTGACCGCCAATGTGCGCGATCGTGACCTCGGAGGATTCGTTGCCGATGTGCAAAGTGCAGTGGGGGAACGTGTGCAATTGCCTGCCGGTTACTGGCTGGATTATGGGGGCACTTTCGAACAACTTATCTCTGCCTCTAAACGTCTCTCGCTAGTGGTGCCACTGACCTTGTTGATGATCTTCGGATTGTTGTTTATGGCCTTCAATTCAATCAAAGATGCAGCACTGGTATTCAGTGGTGTGCCGCTCGCGCTCACCGGTGGTGTGGCCGCTCTTGCACTGCGTGACCTGCCACTGTCTATTTCGGCAGGCGTGGGTTTCATAGCCCTCTCCGGTGTGGCGGTACTCAATGGCGTGGTAATGCTGTCTTTCATACGCGACCTGCGGATTCAAGGTTTGGCACTCGAACCTGCCATTGTGCAGGGGGCACTTAGACGCTTGCGACCGGTGCTGATGACCGCGCTGGTCGCCAGCTTGGGTTTCATTCCTATGGCCTTGAACGTTGGTACTGGTGCCGAAGTACAGAGACCACTGGCAACTGTAGTGATCGGCGGCATTGTGTCATCGACCCTACTTACTTTGCTGGTGTTGCCGGCGTTATATCGTATGGTTTATCGGCACGCCAAAGATAGTGCGTAGACACAAGGATGGGCAAAGTCTTTGGCATGCCCATCTTTTTTTGGAATTGGTAAATTCGATGGGCACGCTGCGCTTTGCCTATTATCCTACGTAAAACTTTGTGCTCTATTCGGCTACTGATACGAAATCTCTTCCTGCAGCCTTTGCCTGATAGAGCCCTTCATCGACACGTATGAGGAAATCCTGTGCCCTTTCATTGGGTTTATGTTGGGCGACGCCAATACTGGTGGTGAAATTCACTTCTTCATTGTCGTTGCAATATACAGTCACTTCGTGGCAAGCCACACGAATTTTCTCTGCCAGTTGAATGGCTGCCTCTACATTACAGCGAGGCAAAATGCTGAGAAACTCTTCACCTCCATAACGACCTGATACGATATCATCTTGCGAGTGTTCCTGTAATATCCCGGCAAAGGCCTGTAGCACCAGGTCGCCAGTGTGGTGACCGTGGTTATCGTTAATGCGTTTGAACAGATCGAGATCGAATAGCAGGACGCAGAGATTATTTTCCTGCATGCTATGCAATGCCAGCTCTTCCCCGATCTTTGCCGATAATATGCGACGGTTGACCAGGCCTGTCAGGGAATCGCGGGTCGCCTCACGATAGAGTCGCATCAGCATATGCAGCTGGGTAATTTCCACCCACAGCGCAATCGCGCCCAGTAACAGCAGCAGCCACAGTTGAGACAATGTATTGAAGGTGAATAATGAGCCTACCAGTAGGTGGGTAGTGATGAAGAATGCCGTGATCAGGATCAGATAGGTTACTCCCTCCAACAAAGTCAGGGGGACGATGGCCATCAGTGCCATGATGAGCAGGGGCAGGAAACTGTATCCAAGCATGATGGCATTGTCACTGCCATCAGGCAGAATGTTGTATGAAGATATGTAGAACAGACCGGTGATAGTGATAAAAAGAGTGATGCGCATCCTTGCGGCATTGAGTTGGTTGCATACAGTCCCCCACATTGCCAGCGCTATTAAGGACGCGGAGAAAGCCAGACGTAGAAACAGAAATTTCATGAAGGTGGCACTTTCCATCATCATGTAGTCGACGGGGATCCAGAGGGGTGCGAGCAATGCAAAGATAAGTGCCAGAGTACGAATGCGGATGGAGATGTACTCGGCCCGTGAGTCTTTAAAATCAATGGAGTGCAGGCGGGTCGTGAGAATATCATAAGGATTGACTCGCTGTAGCATCTTCCGCAGCTTTCCTCCCAGGCCGATGTATTTTCCGGGTTGCTGATATGCTCCTTTAGTTATTTTGGTGTCCATACTAGCTCCTATCAATCTCTGTTATGTCGCGGCCAACAATAACCGTATAAAAAATAATTATACTCATGATTATGAGAGGCAGATTCAACTCCGAAGTGCATAACATCCTAAGCTGCGATAGCAGCCATTTGTTCCGCCATTATTTTAGCGGGTGTTTTATATTTTAGCTTTTTTCTTGGTCGATCATTCAACTGGATAATAACCGCAGACACTTTGATTGCCGAGACTTTTTTGAAGTCCGTCTTTTTCGGCCAGTATTGCCGTAAAAGACCGTTGGTGTTTTCGTTTAATCCACGCTGCCATGAACTGTATGGATCGGCAAAATAGACCTGCGCA
>JAVVEE010000036.1:0-25267 GCA_032251315.1 Gammaproteobacteria bacterium | reverse complement strand
AAGATTATGTCACGACATCTGGGTGTTAAAGCTATCGCAGTCAATTTCATATCCACCTCCACAGGCACAGCCACAGCTACCATAGATGTGCCTCAGTATAAAAATCTGTTTGATGGCATTGCCATCCGCACACCCGTTGCTGTGAGTTCAATCGCTGACATGACCCTCGTGACCGAGCGCACAACCACGCTAGAAGAGATCAACAACATTCTCCGAGAAGAGCAAAATAGTTAACCTTACCAGGGTGTTTTAGGCGTTGCCGAAGATCCGGTCTTCTCATCTGACATCATCATGGATTCCAGACGTCAGTTGTAGACCTTAGCAGTACCCGAGTCGTTGATGGCGACCTCGTAAAAATTATGTGCTGGTACGACAATGAATGGGGATATGCCAGTCAGATGGTAAAACAAGCTATCTGCTAATGAAACATACTAGTAAAATATCCTCATCAGAAAAGTTTTTAAGGCATTGGTCAGCTATTGCCGTAAATACAGGATCACATTAGTGTTTTTTTGTTAAGAAGATCATGTCTTCCGCTTTGAAGTCCCGACCGAATACCGCTAGCATATAAAAAACTTGTTTTTTTTAAATGGTGGAAATTACAATCTTGACAACGCTAATTCAACAGATGCACACATAGTGATTCCAGACATAATGAGATATGTGCTGATCATCAGTATGATCGTACTGTGCGGGTTACTGATTCGCCGGATATTACGGCTGGATTTGTCTCTGAGCAGCCTGCTGGCCGGGCTACTTGCCTCGTTTTTGATACCCTACCTGGAACTGGATACCGGTATACGCGCCAGCAACATTCAGGATCTGGTGTTCTATGTCATATTACCATTACTGATTTTCATATCCGCCTGGCGCATGAATCCCCGGCTATTCCTCCGCTGGTTCTTGGTATGTTTCCTCCTTGCAACCGTGGGCGTACTCATGTCCGTAGCACTTACCGCCACAGGCCTTTATTATGCCATCGCCCATCCCACCGGTTTTCCCTGGATTGCGGCATTCCTGGCCGCCACCATGATGGCGGCAACTGACCCGGTTTCAGTATCGGCACAGCTCAAAACCAGCAAAGTCTCCGAAGAACTGCAAACCTTGTTCGAAGGTGAAAGCCTGCTCAATGATGCATCCGTGATCATCCTGTTTGGCCTCATTCTGACTTTTGCACTGGGGAAGCAACCGGAGCACAACGTGGCATTCTCTTTCCTGATCGTACTTTTCGGCGGCATGATTCTAGGTGCAATGCTGGGTCTGATAGCTGCGACCGTCGTCAAGATTCTGCATAACAAATCGGCAACCGTGCTGGTGATCATTTTTACCGCATTCGGTAGTTTTTATATCGCTGAAGCCCTATTGCATGTATCCGGCATTATGACGGTAATGACATCTGCAGTTGTCACCTGTATCTTACTCAGAAAAATTGAAGAAAAAGAGATCCTGAGTGAACTGAGCGGTGCATTCAACTGGCTTGACATGCTGCTAAACAGCGTTATTTTCGGCCTTCTTGGACTGGTGGTTACCTGGGAAATGTTCACTCATCAGTGGCTGGCCATAATTATTGGCATTGTTGCGGTGCTTGTTGCACGTTTCGCCAGCATTTATCTATTAACCCTGCTTCTTCGTAAATCACCACACGCAATCCCCTACCGCTGGGCACTGCTTCTCTCCTGGGGAGGTTTAAAAGGAGCCATCGCTATCGTGCTGGCGCTATCACTGCCGGTGTCGCTGGATTACTGGTGGACCATTCAATCCATGGTCTTCGGTGTAGTCCTTTTTTCACTGATTATTCAAGGCAGCAGTTTTCCTTTTGTACTTCGAACGGTATTAGAGAAACGCTGAGTAAGTTAGCTATGTTTAATGAAATGTCTGGTTAGGTAGATCATTAGTTTTTACTTTGTGCCTAAAAGATTTTTTATTTTTACGTAGGATAGACAAAGGCTTTGCCGTGCCCATCTACGCATTATCGATTTCGCCCTGTTCAGGCTGCCGTTCTTCTTTCTGCAAATGAATCTCACCATCGCCGATGCCGGCATCCGCTCTTTGCGCGGCGAGCGCATTACGATGTTGGAACCGTCGAAGCACCGAGTCAACCGCAAATATCTACGGCGTTAATCATTTTGCATTGTACGAATAATTCAAAACAGAAAGCTTAAGTGGTCGACTTGATGTTACGCACTACTATCCAAAATAACAGTTGATACCAGACCCGCAACAGGCGATTGGGCGAATGTGCAGGCAACCACACCGGCAGGTACGGCGTGATGGAGTCAAGCGACTTCTGGAAATGCAGTTTTAATTTCTCTTCACCATATTGTGCAAAACCATGATGCTTATAAAAACTGATGGTCGCCGGATTGTCCCGAAGCACTGCTAACTGGATCGTCCTGCACTCACGAGCTACAGCGATACCTTCAACTGTTTTCAACAACAAAGAGCCATAACCGCAACTATGATAACGCGAATCGACCACCAGCCAGTCAAGCCAACATTTTCCCAAGGAACGGTTATAGATAAAACAATAGCCTGCTGCCGCACTATCCACCTCGAGCACGACTATATTTGACCTATTAATAAATAAGTGTGACAGTTGTCGTAAAGAAATTTCCGGGAAAACAGTGCGACTCAGGCGGGTAAGAGCATCCCAGTCCCGCCAACTTATTGCTCGCAAACGAGCTTCACTATTTGGATGTACTCGTTCTTTGCTAAATCGTCCCATAACTCACACTACAAAAGTTTAGTGGGTTAGGCTGACGCAGAATGCCCAATATTTTTACAATTTTCAGTATTTTTTTTGGGTTCGTGAATCCCCCCAACCTGAGCCTTATTGATTTATGAAAGGACAATAGACTACTGCTACGAAGCACCTTTTCTCCGCGCTTCTGCAAGATCCATAGCCGTAACAGGTCTGGCATCATTTCCCCATGCTGTGCGTTGATAATTTATAAGTTCGAGAAGTTCGCTGTCGTTGATGCGCCCCTGGTAGCCAATGGGAGGCATATTGCCGTAATATACCTGGTTGTCGACGATCAGCGCACCATGATAGCCAAAAATAACTCTCGCCAGATAGTCCTGAATTTTTTCCGGATCATTGGATATCACCAGGGGGTTAGCTGTCAACGGTGGGATAACAGCAGGTATGCCTTTGCCATCGGGTTGATGACATGCTGAACAATGTTGCTTATACAGCGTTTCTCCTCTTGACTCTGCCAGCGCCGGAAATGCCGTTACCAGCAGCGTGATTGCAACGACAAAATATCGCGACACGATATTGGCTGGTTTTGTAAGCATGTACATCTTATGCTCCTTTCGTTATAAATGTGACAGGTGTAAATATCGTGCGACATGAATCAGGCCGATTAATTTTCACTCTGTTACTCCCTTCTAAAATCAATTCTAGTTAGAGGGTACAGGCATTGTACTAATCTGCGATTCCACGAAAAAACGTGCAGTTTCTTCCAGCGCTTTTTTCAATTCTTTGCGGGTATCATCGAGATGCTGTGGTTTTGGCAGATTGACGAATTTTGCCATTTTTACCGGGTCGATAAACGCTATTACAATTTCTCCTGGCACGGGGCCTATGGTCTGTATCTCGCTCTCATCATCGTCTTCGAAAACCTGATAAACGATGATACTTTGTGTGTGAGTGAGCGCATTCATCTGGCTTTCTTCAACTGTATCGATGAGGTAAGCGGGTTTGGATACACGTATGATTTTATTGGGCACCAGCTTGCCGAGTTTGCTGATGGCGACATCGACATCCTGAATATCACGCACAATCCAGCCTTCTTCGAACAGATGTACTTTCAGCATATCAATGACTTCGTGAAAGCGGTAAAGTCCTGACATTTTTAAAACATGAAGATTACCTTCCTGCTTGACCTCCGGCACCTTTGTATTCTGTGCCTGGGCGGCACCCATTATGACAAAAGCAAATAACAACAGAGCAAATAACGAAAATGATTTAATCATGGCAGTTCCCCATTTAAATTTTCGACAGTTATATTTTTAACGCATAGATTTTTCCATGACGTTAACTACAGGTAATTTTAGGCTGTCACTTAGGAATGTCATTGAGAAAACGCAACGCCTTAGCATTACGATTAAGTTCGATTAATTCAGGGTAATTGCAGCGGCGTACACACCTTCACCATAACAATAACCAGACGGACAGTAGCCCGCCGGTGGCACTGGCCAGTAACGGTAAACCAACCCGCAGACCGATGTGACGACCACCTACGAACGCAGCCATGCTGCCTTTGAATACGCTGTTAACGGCGGCGGCGATAACGATGCCGGTGACGGTAATGTGCAGCATCAATCCATCTTCACTCATGTGTGCCAGCGATAAAGTAATGGCGTCTACATCGGCGATGCCTGAAGCGGCTGCCAGTGCCAGTACTCCGGCATCACCAAACCATTGTTGCAGGGCTTTGCTCAATAACATCACCAGCGCCAACAACAAGCCGAATACCAGTGCCGTTTTAAGCTCCAGAGGGTTCCTCAGCGAAGAAGCCGGGTCGGTGTTTTTTTGCGAGTGCGCGCGCAGGTAAAACAGCGTGGGCGAATAGCTGAAAAATGCCATAACCATCGCCGGCACCAGCAGCAGCTTGAACAGCTCGGGATGTATGACACTTGCGACCAGCAGCATGCGTGGAAACATGGTGCCGCAGGCAAGCAGAATCCCCATCGCCAGAATCGGTTCGAGCGATTTATTACGATGAGACATGCGGGAGAAATGCAGTGTCAGGGCGGTGGAGGAAGCCAGTCCGCCGAACAGGCCGGTGAAGATTATTCCCCGGCGTGCACCGGCGATCTTGATGGCGAAATAGCCCACGAAAGAGATCGCGGCGATCATCACCACCATCCACCAGAGGGTGTAAGGATTGAGCACCTGCCAGGGGCCATAGCCCTGATCGGGGAGGATGGGCAACAGCACCACCGAGATAAGCAGCAGCTTGATGGTGGCGCGTAACTCTTCAGCTTCCAGCACTCTCACCCAGCGATGCAGCACCGGTTTGTAGCTCAGCAGCAATGTGGTGACGACAGCAAAAGCGGTGGCAATAGCCACCTCCCCCATGGCCGCCACCGCGCCCAGCGTGAAGGTTAGCAGACCGGCAACCAGACTGGTGATGCCGATGTCATGACCGCGGTTGTCCCGATTCACCACGTAGGCGGTGGTCAATGCACCGGCCAGCCCGACAAATACCAGGCCCAGCGCTAATGCGCCGAACTCGGCTGCGAGCAGTGAGGTACCGCCACCGAGTAATCCGATCAATCCATAGGTGCGCACCCCGGCGATACGCTCACCTTCCTTCGCTTCACGTGCCTTCCAGCCGCGCTCAGTACCGATTAACAGCCCGATGGCCAGTGACACGCTCAGGTAGTAAAAGGCGTATTGGGCTTCACTCATATTTTTATCACATCCCTAAACTCACTTTATGATTGATGCCTGCTCATAACAGAAACAGTGTCGCCAGTCCCAGAAATGACATGAAACCGACAACGTCGGTCGCGGCGATGAGCAGTACGCCACCGGCGAGCGCAGGGTCGATGCCCAAACGCTGCAAGGCTAGCGGCATTAACGTGCCCACCAGTGCAGCCATGAGTAGATTGATGATCAACGCGCTGCCGAAGACAATGCCCAGCTGCAAATTATCAAACCACAGCACCGCCACAAAGGCCACCACCAGCGCCCAGAGGATGCCGTTGAGCGAGCTCAGGATAAGTTCTCTGAAGAGCAGATGCCGGGCATTACTGCGCCCGATCTGGCCCAGCGCAATACCGCGCGTCACCAGTGTCAGGGTCTGGTTACCCGCCACGCCGCCCATGCTGGCGACCACCGGCATGAGTATGGCCAGGGCGACCATCTTATCTATCGACTGCTCGAACAGTCCGATCACCCAGGCGGCAATGAAGGCATTAATCAGGTTAACGCCCAGCCAGATGGCGCGTCGGCCCGCGCCGGGAATGAGGGGGCCGAACATATCGGTGGCTTTGGTGAGACCGGCACGGCTCATCACTTCATGCTCCGCCTCCTTGCGCATGACATCGACCACATCGTCGATGGTGATACGACCCAGCAGCCGCCCTGAATCGCTGATTACTGCCGCCGAGATCAGGTCGCGATCTTCGAACAGGCGAGCCACGTTGGTGGCGGGAGTCAGTACCGGAATGGCGGGAATACCGGTGATCATAGTCTCGCTTACCGGTGTCTCCGAATCCAGTGAAACCACATCACTCAGCCTCAGTATGCCCAGATAGGTATTATCGTCATCAACCACCATAATGCTGTCCAGATGTTCGGGCAACTCACCTTCGCGGCTACGCAGCCGTCGCAGATAACGCAGCACGGCTTTAAGATTGACGTCGGCGCGCACCGACGCGGCATCAATATCCATCAGCCCGCCAGCGGTGTCATCCGGATAGGAGCGAACCGCTTCATAACGATTACGCTGATGCACATCCATGCCCTGCTTCATAGCATGTACTACCGATTTCGGCAGCACCGCATCGAGGTCGGCCAGCTCATCCATCTCCAGCGTATCGAGCGCAGCCAGCAGTTCCTCTTTATCACTGGCTTTGATGAGATGCTGTCGAACCTGACCGTGCGCTTCCAGCAGCACCTCACCGCGGGTGGCATCGGGTAGTTCGTGCCACAGCTCCGGTCTTAACTCACGCGGCAGCGCTTCGAGAACATCGGCGATCTCTGCTGGATGCAGCCCCCTGATCAGCTCAGTCACCGTCTGCCGGGCACCTTCCTGCAGCGCCTTGTGCAGCATCTCCTGATAGTTAGTCTGTTGTTCGCTTTTCTGGGTTGGCATTAGCTGAATCCGGTTAAAACATTAATGGCTCATTATCAATTGGCTTTTATACACATAATCGCCGACAACGACCAGTTGCACGAGCGAGTTTGTTCGGCGCGCCATTGTAAATATTATAAAACCACGCTATCGGCTTGTGGCTTCACCCCTGTTTTTCTAACTCGGTCAGCAGGTTGCGCCACGATTGCGCGAAAGCGTCGATGCCTTCGCGCTGGAGTCGCTCGGCAAGCTCCGCATCGTCTATATCACTTATCGCAAACTCGGCGAGTAGCGCTTCAGCATCATTGCCAGTGGGCGGCAAAGGGGTGCCCACTTTACCGTGGCTGGCAAAGGCCAGCAGGGTCTTTTCCGGCAGGGTGATAATGGTCTGCGGAGCGGCCAGGGCTTCAATGTAAAGCACATCGGAAGCATCCGGATCTTTGTTGCCGGCACTGGCCCAGAGCAGACGTTGTGGCCGGGCACCGGCAGCGGCCAGTTTTTGCCATCGTTTCGATGCCAGTATTTCGCGATAGACTTTGTAGGTGGTCGCGGCAACAGCGATGCCCAGACGATTTTTCAGCCCTGACGGCACGACATTCATGACGGCAGCATCCCAGCGACTGATAAAAACCGATGCCACCGAAGCGACGTTGGCATCAAGCCCGGCCTCGATGCGCCGTTCGATACCACGCATATAGGCTTCCGCAGCATGAGCGTAATGCCAGGATGAGAACAGCAGCGTCGCATTAACCGGCACGCCGGAAAAGATCAAAGCTTCAATGGCGAGAAGACCGGCGCCATTGGCCGGGATGTTGACAAGCAGATTGGGGAACTGGGCCTGCTCGTACAGTCTTGCCGCTGCCGCGATAGTGCCGGTGGTATCATCGGCCAGCAGAGGCGAGATTTCCAGCGAAACCCAGCCTTCGACACCGTCAGTGGCTTCATGAATGGGCCGGAAAAGATCAGCCGCGTGGTTTGCATCTTCCAGCGCCAGTTCAAACAGCAATGCTTCGCCCGATTTGCCCGCGCGGTTTTTTTTAGCAATGGCTTTGGTGTAAGCATCGCCCTGCTTCAGGGCGCGTTCATAAATGGTGGGGTTGGAGGTGAGTCCGGTTATGCCCAGCGTATCGATGTAAAGACTAAGCCTGCCGCTGGTCAGAAGCTCGCGGCTAAGATGATCGAGCCAGAGGCTTTGACCGAGCTCCTGTAATCGTTGAATGTTTTTCATAATCGCTCCTGTTAAGTAATAGCTGAATCGGCAGCAACAGTTTTCAGAGTTTGGGAATGTGCAGTGTTCGGCTGATCATCAGGGTGCCGGAAAGCGCAAATATCAGCACCAGGGGATGCAGCTGCCAGGGGCCCAGCGAGGTCACGCCAAACCAGAGTTGGTCGCCGGTCGCACCGAAGCCGGCGGAAAAGGCAATGATGATGACCAGCACCAATGAACTGGGGATAGGCGTGCCTTCGAAATACTCCACCCTGGCCGCAACCTGCGCCAGACTCTCGGCAGTCACGTTATAGCGCGCCAAACGACTGACTCCGCAGACCATAAAGTAGATCAGAATCACCACATCCCACCCCCCGTTCATGCCCGCGCCAAAAGCAATGGCCACCGGTGCCACGCCAAAAGAGATGAGATCAGCCAGCGAATCCAGCTCGATGCCCAGCACCGAATTTTGCTGCCGCCAGCGGGCAATGCGCCCGTCCAGAATATCAAACACCAGCGCCAGCGGAATCAACGCACAGGCCAGGTATAATTTTACTAACGCCGGACTCTGCATATAACTCATCATGGCAAACAGCGCACCGACCCCGCAGGCGGCATTAGCTAGCGTAAACCAGTCTGCAAAATGAAAACTGCGAATCATCGAAAAATGTTTGGTCTTTGTCATGGTGCTGAATCCTCGGGGTGTTTTATATTTAGAGCTAAAAACTTTTTTACCGCAGAGGCGCAGAGACGCAGAGGAAAACCACAGTTGGTTTGGGTATGGCTCTGTTGTTCATCTGTAAACAGCCACGCATATCACAATTATTAAATATTTTTATTCAAATAATTAAGTTTTTCTCTGCGCCTCCGCGCCTCTGCGGTAAATGCTTTTGATTTAATACTTCATAAATCCTATCCACTCCTCACTCTGCAAGCGCATCCGCCCACCAGCTACCAGGCGGCAACAGCCGCTCCAGAAGTTCGCGGTGTTCGCGGGCGAAGGCTTCGCCGCGCGCCTGTATTGCCAGTGCCAGTACACAATGCAGGTCCAGTGCCTCGCCGCGTTCGCGGGTATGTTGATAGTGCATGGCATAATCGGGCGGTACGCGCAGGTTCCAGTTTTCCGGGTCGACAATACCGGGACGGTTGTAGATCTCTTCCAGCCCCAGCAGATCGGCGAAAAACACCATCACCTGCTCTGCCGGGCTGGCGAAAACGTCGGCCAGTTTGGCGTGTACCAGTTTGTTCGGATCACTGGCCAGCAGCTCTGCGAAAGCTTCGCGTCGGGGTTCGGCCACCAGCCGGGCGGCCAGATAATCAGCCTGTTTGCGCGCCTGACCATCGGCCCGCCATTCCCGCGCCAGCCGCCAGATGGAGGGGGTGTCATGATTACCCACCATAATCCAGTCTTCGGGACGGGCGTTCTCGCTGCGGTAGACATCATCGGGGTTATCCAGGTCGGCCTTCTGCGTCACCCGAAAACGCCCCAGACCCTGACGTTCGATGGCACGGGCCAGCGGATACGGCAGTGTGCTCAGCACCTCGCAGAGCACATCTTCCCGTGAGCCACCGTGGGACTGCACGACGTTAACCACGGCATCCAGCAACAGCGCATAACGATCCACCTGCGCCGGTTGCAGGGTTCGCACCCAGTCATCGGCATAGCGGGGCACATCGGGATTGATCTGGTCGATGCGAGTGATGGCGTAGCGCGCCAGTTCGGGGTGATCGGGCAATTCGGGCGAGGAGAACAGCCGCGCGCCGTTCTGCACGGCGAAATAGGGATCGACAATATCGCTGCGATAGACCCAGGGACAGACCAGTCCGTGCGGGTGGTCGATACGCAGGCCGTCATAGCCGTTCTGCATTTTGCTCACCCGCGCCGAAAGAAACTGTAAAGCCGGTCCGGCGGTAGCCTGCTCAGTCAGATACTGATCGGGATCAAGTACGCCATACCCCCAGGGCTGGCCGAGCGGATTGGTGCGACTCGGCGGCGCGCCCATGCGATAACGTTCCAGAAAGTAACGACTGCGGCTCCAGTTGTCGCACGATGACAGCCCTACCTGTAAATCGCCGTAGAGCCGTAGCCCCCAGCTGTTGACGGTGCTGTGCAGATCGTCATGCTGACGGTGCAGCAGGAACTGGCCCAGCTGATAGCGCTCGATGGCCCGCTGGTGACGCTGCATTAGCGCTGCCCGCCGCGCTTCACAAAGTGAATCCTGCTCGGGGCGTCTCGGGTAGAGATTGAGATCTGTGCAGACGGCCTCTTCATTCACCGTCCAGTCGGGGTACTGCCGCCCGCCCTGCTCTGCCGCCAACGCATGATAAAGCGCATCTGCCGGCAACCAGTCCTGATGCTTTCTGACAAATGCCGTGAGCTCGGCATCCAGCGCAATGGCGACCACATCGCCGCGCTTACGCTGACGGGCAAAGCTGTGATAAATCTCATTCAGTGCTGTGTTGCAGGCGTCAAAGGCGTAGGTATGGTTGCTGTACAGGCCGTCACTGACGGGGCATTCCTGCACCAGACAGTCCAGCGTCTCCGGACTCAGCCAGCCGCCCTCGACGCCGCTCTCTTCGTCGTTGTTCGCCAGCGCGTTCAAATTGAGGTTGAGCAGATTGCGGGAAAACAGTGTGCCGTCATAGGGGGAAGGATTATTGCGCGGTGTCTGCCCCTGCGGCCCGAGCTGGATGCTGTCGAAACCCAGACTGCGGACGAATGCCAGAAAGGCCCTGCCACCCTCATTACAGGGCGAACCCCGCCCGACATCGCTGGCCGGCGCCGCCGGGAAACTGCTGTCATGAATGGCCAGCGCGAAACGTCGCTTGCCCAGTAACTTTAAGGCCTCGACCACGGCGGCATCGACCGGCGTGTGAGTGTTTGAGTGCTTCGAGTCGGCACTGTTCATGCTTTTTCTCCCCCCCGTAGTAACGCTACCGGAAAGTGGCTCAAAACCCTGCTCACCGGCAGGCTCCACGAATCGGTTTCAGCGTCTTTGTTTTCGGCCGCATTTTTGTCCCCGTTGCCGGTCACGATCTCGATCACGGCCTGCAAGGACTGACCGGTGAAGTGGTTATGCCAGTTTGGCTCCGGCATCTGGATGACGGTATCGCCCCAAATTTCCTCGTCCCACATGCCGGCATCCAGCAGATCGGCGTCGGCGGTCAGCTGATAAAGCAGCCGGGGTACGACGATCACCGCCCGTTGCCCGCCATGGCTGCGGGCGAATGCACAGACATGATCAGCGTGAATACCGGTGACGGTGAGTGGCTGGTAGTCGCCGTCGGCAAACAGTGCCGGCTGTTCGCGGCGCAGTTGCAGGCAACGCCAGATCAGATACAGCTTGGCCCGGCCATCAGACAGGTTTTGCATCAGCTCATCAGCCAGCTGCAACGGCGAGGGCTTTGCCTCCAGAGTGTCGCGTAGCTGCGCCAGCAGTGCTTCGCGCCGGGCATAATCGACCGGGCGGCGGTTATCGGGATCGACCAGGCTGAAATCCCACAGCTCATTACCCTGATAGATATCGGGCACGCCGGGGGCGGTCAGTTTGAGCAGGGTCTGGGCCAGGCTGTTGTACAGGCCGAGATGACTCAGCGGCCGCTGGAAGGCGATAAATTCGGCCAGAAAGGGGTTTTTGTCCGACTCGTTGAGTACCGCTTCGACAAAATCGGTGATTGCATTTTCATAATCCGGATCTGAATTAACCCAGGAGGTAAAAACCTTGGCCTCCTTTACCGCTTTCAGCATATAGTCCTTGATGCGATCACGAAAATAGGCCATTTCCACTGCATCCATGGACTCCAGCGGCCAGGTACCCAGCAGGGTCTGGTAGAGCAGATACTCGTCGTTGCTGGAGGGCGCCTGCCGGCCATCAAGCAATCGTTTCTTACTGCGATTGAGCCGCGCCCAGCGGCGCACCTGACTGCGCCATTCGGCAGGCAGTTCTGATAACAGATTGATGCGCGCACGCACATCTTCACTACGCTTGCTGTCGTGGGTCGAACTGCTGAGCATGGCGTGCGGCCAGTTCTGGCTACGCTCCAGAAGCTGATGGTGTAACGCGGCCACCGAGACGCCGAAGCGCTCCGGCTCACCACCCACCTCGTTGAGTGAAACCAGTCGGTTATAACGATAGAAAGCGGTGTCTTCCATGCCCTTGGCCATCACCGGCCCGGTGTATTGTTGGAACTTCATGGTGAAGACGATGACCTGCCGGCGGTACTCATCATGCTTGCCTTCGGTGATTTCGATCAACAGCACTTCACGAATAAAATCAAACACCGAGGCATCGGCGGCATGGCTACGTTTTTTGGCCACCTTTACGGCCCAGTCGACATAACGACGATCTTCCTCGGTGGTGCTTTCGGCAGAGACATAAGTTCGGTATACCGGAAAACAGGCCACTACTTCATTCAAGGCTTCGCGCAGGCTATTGAGGGTAAAATCACGCGTATGGCGATCCAGCTCGGCAATACGGCTGAGGTGCTGAGCCAGAACATTGAGCTCACTGGCCAGCGCCGAGCGCATGATCAGCTTCTTGCTGCGGTATAAAATCTCATCCGGCTTGCTGTCATTGCCGATAAATTCGCGATAGAGGCGATCGAACTTCTCCTCGGCCTTGCCATCGACAAACAGGCCATTCACCAGATTGATAAATTCGTAACCGGTGGTGCCGTGTACTGCCCAGTCGCTGCGCAGCCGCTCATGGCCGGCGAGAATTTTTTCCACCAGCAGGTAGAACGGTTTTTCCGCCGGGCCCGGTAGCTCACTCACCGGCTGCAACTCGCCCTGCTCCGACAAAGTCAGCGCCTCCGGCATGGCCACGCGGGCCTGCAGGCGACGAAAATAATCAACCGGATTATAGAGTCCGTCAGGATGGTCGATGCGCAGGCCCTGCACCTTATTTTCCGCGATCAGTTCCAGTGTGCGCTTGTGGGTGGCTTCGAAAACCTGCGCGTCTTCCATGCGCAATCCGGCCAGCTCATTAATATCAAAGAAGCGTCGATAGTTGATCTCGTCAGAAGCTACGCGCCAGTAGGCCAGACGCCAGGCCTGATGTTCCAGTAGCTCGTGCAGCACTTCGATGCCGCTGTCGCTGTTGAAGGCAGTGATGTTCTCATTGATAAAGTGACTGATATCCACATCGCGGTAAAGTCGGGCCAGACCGGCCTTGTGCACCTCCTTGTCGCGGGCACGCTCGATGATATCGGCGCTACCGGTTTTTGAGCGCGAGGGCAGATGTTCAAAGGCGGTAATGAGGGTCTGAAAAACCTGTAGACGGGTATCATCGCTACCCAGACGCTCCTCCAGTCGGTTGATGTCGTGGCCCAAAATGCGTGGATATTCGCCCGGATCGATGGGGAATTCGTGCTCGTAATAATGAATGGAAAATGCGCCGCGCTCTTCATCGAACTTCAGCGCCAGTTCGGCGGTTTCCAGCAGGCTGCCGTAATGGCCACCCAGCACCGGCAACAGCACCTTGCCGCGCAGGGCCGATTTCAGCGGGTTCCAGTCAATGTCAAAGAAGGCGGCATAGTTCGAGGCCGGACCGTTTTCCAGCACATCCAGCCACCAGGCGTTGTCGTTGCCCATCACCCCCATGTGGTTGGGCACCATATCCAGCAGCAGCCCCATTTTATTTGCGTGCAGTGCTGCCGACAACCGGTTGAAACCGGCATCACCACCGAGTTCGGTATTGAGCGCGCCGTGATTGATGATGTCGTAGCCATGTGGGCTGCCGGGCCGCGCTTGCAGGCAGGGCGAGGCATAACAGTGGCTGATACCCAGCAGTGCTAGATAGGGAATCAGCTCCGTCACCTGATCGAAGCCGAAGTCCCGGTGTAGTTGCAGGCGATAGGTAGAGCGGGGAATGTCAGCCTCGCCCGGTAAAATACGCAGTGTCGGCGGCCTGACTGTGCTGCCACGCTCTTCCCGCAGACCGGCCACTGCATTGACGACGCGGGGATCTTCGTCCCACAGCTCCAGATTCAGGGTCAGCTTGCGACTCCAGTTGGGATATTGTTCGGTGGTGCCGGGGAAATTTACCTGCTCCAGCTGTCCCAGAATATCCTCCATTTGCACCATCATCACCCGGGCGGGACTGCGCGACAGATAGCGATGAATCGACTCGACCAGTACCGGTGTCATCGTCGGTGTCGCCACCGCCTGCACGTTCACACCTTCGGGCAGCAGATCTTCCCGCTCCAGTGCCATCAACAGCTGGACGCGATCACGGGCGCGATTGATCACCTGTTGTGCGCGTAGTTCGGCAGAGGGAAACAGATCAAACTCCTGGCGCAGCTCGATATCCCGGCCCTGCCAGTAGCCCGCCAGCGTGGGCAGATCATGGGTGGTTACCGCCACCAGCGCCTGTGAGGGGAATGCTGATGGCGGCTTGAAATCGTTCGCGTCGGTCTTCTCGAAATAGAGCAACCGATAAGAGAGTACGCCGCGTGGATGCAAGGCCTGGCGGACTTCATCGGGCACGGTGCCCAGATCCTCGCCGATCACCAGACACTGATTGCGCTGGCTCTCCAAAGCCAGAATGCCCAACAGATCTTCGAAGGGATAATGCACGTAACTGCCATCTTCCGGGATTTCGCCCGGCGGCACCCAGAACAGCCGCATCAGCGCCATGACATGATCGATGCGCAGGGCACCGGCGTTGTGCATATTCTGCCGCAGGGTGACGATGAACGGCGCATAAGCCTGCTCGCGAAGTGTTTTGGGTCGCCACGGTGGCAATCCCCAGTCCTGACCTTTGAGGTTAAAGTCATCCGGCGGTGAACCGATGCGGGCGCTGAGGGCGTATAAACCCTGATTATTCCAGGCCTCGGCACCACCGACATCGACGCTGACGGCCAGATCCTGATACAGACCGACCCCCAGACCCAGCTGATAGGCACGGCGACCAACGCTCTGTAATTGCATGGAAGCCTGCCACTGTAGATACTCGAAGAACTGCACCTGCTCGGCGTGTTCGACCGCAAACTCGACCACTGCCTCGGACTGAGGAGAGCGATAGGCCTTGGGCCAGACAGGCCAGCCCCAGCACGCCGGATCATGCTTGTAAAATTCTCTCTGCAAGGCTTCATAGAGCGCGTGCTGATGCAACGCTACGCCCTGCTCTTCCTGAAAACGGCGAAATGCTGTAGCCCGATCGCTGCCGTTATTCAGATGCCGGCGTCGGAAATGCTGGTACAAGGCGCTCAGAATCTCCGTTTTGATGTTCGCGACCTCGACATAATCCACCAGTTCGGTATGGCGCAGGGCGCGCAAGCGGACCTGAAAAGATTCATCCTCGACGCGCTGGCGAGCATCCTGGCATTCGTCGAAATCGGGAACCGCCTCTACATCCAGATACAGCGTATTAAGAAACAGTCGACTGGAGGGGCTGTAGGGACTGGCGTGAGCGGGGTTGTGAGGAAACAGCGCATGCAGAGGATTAACCCCCACCAGCGCGGCCCCGGCGCGGGCGGCAAATTCCAGCACCCGAATCAGATCGGTGAAATCGCCGATGCCCCAGTTGCGCGTGGAACGCAGCGCGTAGAGCTGAATCGCCGGGCCCCAGATGCGCTGATCTTCTTCCAGCACCTGGGGCTGATAACAGCGCTCGGGCGCCACAATCAGTGACATGCTTGCCAATGGGCGCTCAGGCACCTTGATGTTATGGAGTTCGAGACGGTGATAGCCGCTTTGAATACCCCCCGGCAGCACCAGCAGCCGGTGTTGCCGGGTTTCACCGGCCAGCATCTTTGCTTCGCGCAGCGCCAGGTCGGTTGGCAAAAACTCGCCGTTGTGGCGCAGTCCTGACTCTTCCAGCACTGACCAGCGTAGCCGTTGTTGCAGCTGTTCTTCGGCGATACCCATCACAATCTCGATGCGTTGTTCGGTTTCACTCACCACCTGCACCGGCGGTAAAAGCCGACACCACTGTGCAATTTCCACCTCGTTCAAGGCCTGCTGCATGAATTCTTCGGTTTCAGCTTCCACCCCCATAGCGGCCAGCAGGGCTTGTCGGGTTTTGGCTGTGGCGCTATGCGGTTTACCCCAGATATCATGATACTCAGGCGAGATGTAATAATGCGCGCACAGCTTTTCCAGTAGCTCGTGTGAACTCATGAGTGCGCCTCACGCAGGAACCAGGCCACTGACCACGGCGGCAGCCGGTGAGCCGCCAGACCTACCGCCAGCCCTGAGGGACGGGCATAAAGGGCTTCGCCGTCAGGGGTTATTTCGGGCGTGACCGGCACGGGTGCCTCGCCCATATTGGCCAACAGAATCAGCACGGAACCATCGCCCAGCCGCCACTGTACCCGCAGGCCACTGGCACCGATCTGGTAGAAATCGCCTGCCTCACCGCGCACCCCGGCCAGACGCGGAATAATCTTCTTATGGCGCAGGCGCAGCAGCTGGCGATAAAATTCCAGCCATTGCTCATGCTCCGGCTCGAGCAAACTATCCCAGTCCAGTTTGCTGCGTCTGAAGCTGCTGGGGGCATGGGGGTCGGGAATGGTTTCGCGTATTTTGGCATCAGTGAAGCCTTCGAACCGCTCAAACTCTCGCCGTCGACCCTCGGTGACGGCTTCGGCCAGATCATCAGAAAAATCACAGAAAAACTGAAACGGCTGCCTAGATGAAAACTCCTCGCCCATAAACATCAGCGGCGGTGACGGTGCCAGCAGCAGCACTGCCATGACGGCTTTTAACGGCTTTTCCTGCACCAGATGGCCGATGCGTTCGCCGAAGGCACGATTGCCCACCTGGTCGTGATTCTGTAACAGCGAGACAAACGCCGTCGGCGGCAGCGCCCGACTGGGTTCGCCGCGTGCTTCGCCGTTGCGGTAGGCCGAAACCTCCCCCTGGTAGGCAAAGCCTTCGGCCAGACAGCGCCCCAGATACCAGAGCGGCCGATCGGTATAATCGGCATAGTAACCGTCCGCTTCACCGCTGAGCAAAAGATGCAGTACATGGTGGATATCGTCATTCCACTGTGCCACATAGCGTTCCGGCCGGCCCTGTGGGTCGCGGCGCAGATAGTGCGCGGCGTTGTGGTCGTTTTCCAGAATCAGATGTACCGTCTTTTCCCGTCCCGGACCCTGATTGACCGCCAGCGCCAGCTCTTCCAGAATGTCGGGGCTGGAGTCGTCAATGATGGCGTGCACCGCATCCAGGCGCAGGCCGTCCAGATGGTATTCCTCCAGCCAGTAGAGCGCGTTGTGAATGAAGAACCGGCGCACCGTCTCGCTGTCCGGGCCGTCGAAATTGATGGCCACACCCCAGGGGGTATGATGGCGTTCTGTGAAAAACTGCGGGGCGTAGCTATGCAGGTAGTTGCCCTCCGGCCCAAAGTGGTTATAAACCACATCAAGAAACACCATTAAGCCCTTGTTATGACAGGATTGAATTAGCTCTTTGAACTCGTCGGGCGTGCCATAAGTGGCATCGGGCGCATACAGCAGCACGCCGTCGTAACCCCAGTTATGGTTGCCGGGGAAAGCCGCTACCGGCATCAATTCGATGGCGGTAACGCCCAGCTCAAGCAGATAATCCAGACGCGCCTGGACGCCGGCAAAACTGCCCTCACTGGAAAAAGTGCCGACGTGCAGCTCATAGATGACTGTCTCCTCCCAGGGTCGCCCCTGCCAGTCGGCATCATCCCACTGCCAGGCTTTCGGGTCGATCACCTGACTGGGGCCATGTATGTCACCGGATTGATAACGCGCGGCCGGATCAGGCACGCGCAACTCACCATCAATACGATATTGATAAAAGCTGCCGACCCTAGCCTGAGCGGTAGTGAGGCTGAACCAGCCTTCGGCGTCGGCGCTCATGGGCAGGATGACTTCGGCATCCACATGGGTGCGTTCAAGGCAGACTGCCACCCGTTCGGCCGCAGGTGCCCACAGACGGAATCGCACCTGCCCGTCATCAAGCAGCTCGGTGCCAAACGGCATGGAGTGGGCGCGCCTCATGATTTCACCGGCGTCAGCAGCACCAGCGAGCGGCTCTGCAGAGGATAATCATCACCGCTCTGCCAGGTTTTGGCATCGGGCGGCAGGGCGGCATCGATGGTATCGATCAACACCGTCCAGACCCGGTCGTCATTGATATCCGGAATCTGGAAATCAACCTCCTCGTGATGGGCATTGAGCAACAGCAGAAAGTCGTCATCGCTGATGCGGTTTCCCTGTTCATCGTATTCATCAATGGCCGAACCTGCCAGATACATGCCCAGACAATGGGCGAAAGACAGCTTGTTCCATTGCTTTTCGCTCATTTCATGACCATTTGGATTTATCCAGACAATGTCTTTAACGCCTTTACCCTTGATGTTGTGACCTTCAAAAAAGCGCTGACGGCGGAAGCTCGGGTGTGCCTTACGCAGCGCTATCAGCTGTTGCACAAAATTCAGCAGTTCACGGTCGGCTTTGTCCAGCTCCCAGTCAACCCAGCTGATCTCGTTATCCTGGCAGTAGGCATTGTTATTGCCCTGCTGGGTGCGCCCCATCTCATCCCCGGCCAGCAGCATGGGCACGCCCTGCGAAAGCATCAGGGTGGCCAGAAAATTTCGCTTCTGGCGCGCACGCAGGGCAAGCACTTCGCTGTCTTCGGTGGGGCCCTCTTCGCCGCAGTTCCAGCTCAGGTTATTGTCATCGCCATCGCGGTTATCTTCCTGATTGGCTTCATTATGCTTCTCGTCATAGCTGACCAGATCGTGCAGGGTAAAACCGTCATGCGCGGTGACGAAATTGATACTGGCATAGGGTTTGCGGCCGCCATGTTCATAGAGATCGCTGGAGCCGGTAAGTCGGTAGGCCAGCTCACCAATCAGATGTTTATCGCCTTTCCAGTAGGCGCGCATAGCATCGCGATAGCGACCGTTCCATTCGGTCCAGCCCACCGGGAAATTGCCCACCTGGTAGCCGCCCTCGCCCAAATCCCAGGGCTCGGCGATGAGCTTGACCTGCGACAGCACCGGATCCTGATGAATAATGTCGAAAAAGGCGCCCAGCCGATCCACCTCATGCAGCTCGCGCGCCAGCGCCGAGGCCAGATCAAAACGAAAGCCGTCGACATGCATCTCCAGCACCCAGTAACGCAGGCTGTCCATGATCAGCTGGAGCACCCGGGGGTGCATCATGTTGAGGGTGTTGCCGGTGCCGGTGTAGTCCATGTAATGGCGCAGATCATCGGGCATCAGGCGGTAATAGGCAACATTGTCGATGCCTCGAAAACACAGGGTCGGCCCCAGTTGATTACCTTCTGCGGTATGGTTGTAGACCACATCCAGAATCACCTCGATACCGGCTGCGTGCAGGGCTTTGACCATGGTCTTAAAATCACCGGTCAGGCCGTTGGAGGCGTAGCGGTAATCCGGCGCGAAGAAGCCGATAGAGTTGTAGCCCCAGTAATTACGCAGCCCGTGCTCGACCAGATTGCGATCATCAACAAAGGCGTGGATAGGCATCAACTCGACTGCGGTGACACCCAGGGCATGCAGATGCTCGATAACCGGGGCGGTGGTGAGTGCAACGTAGCTGCCGCGCAAATCAGATGGCACCTCGGGGTGGCGCCGGGTAAAGCCTTTGACGTGCAACTCGTAGATGACGGTATCGTGCCAGAGGATGTTGGGCGGCTGATCATCGCCCCAGTCGAACGTCGGATCGATCACCCGGGATTTGGGCATTTTGTCGGCATTGTCCTGACGGTTAAAGGAGAGATCCTCGCGTTTGCTTCCCACCTGATAGCCGAAATGGGCATCACTCCAGATCAGGTCGCCGTGAATCTCCTTGGCATAGGGGTCGAGCAACAGCTTGTAGGCATTGAAGCGGTGCCCCTCGTCCGGCTCGTAGGGGCCGTGCACGCGGTAGCCGTAGAGTTGACCGGGACGGGCGTCGGGCAGGTAGCCGTGCCAGACCTGATCGGTTTTTTCCCTTAATTCAATGCGCTGAATCTCATTTTTCCCCTTATCATCAAACAGGCACAGTTCCACCTTTTCGGCATGCTCCGAAAACAGCGCGAAGTTCACCCCCTGCTCATCCCAGGTCGAACCCAGTGGATAGGGCCGCCCCGGCCAGAGCCGGGGAAAAGGTTTATGATTATTCTGCATAGCCAGATCCTCTGCCGCGGTTATCACGGGCGAAGTAGCTCACCTCACCTGCCGGCACCACCACCAGACCGGAGTCGGTGACATGGTAATGCTGTCGATCAGCCTCCGGGTCGTAACCGATAGAGGTGCCGGCCTTGATTAAATTGTGCCGCTCGACGATGGCTCTGCGCAGGCGGGCTCCGCGACAGATGCGCACATAATCCATGATGATGCAGCCTTCAATGTCCGCACCCGGTTCCACCACCGCTTCACGGCGCAGAATAGAGTTGCGAATATTAGCGCCTTCGACCACTGTCGCCGCACCCAGCAGAACATTGTCGAGCTGTCCACCCAGTATTCGGGCGACCGGCCCCTGATAGTTGCTGGAGAAAATCGGCCACTGCGGATTGAAAGTATCGAAACGCGGCTGTGCACCCAGCACATCCAGATGGGCCTCATAATAGGCATCAAGATTGCCGACATCACGCCAGTAGGATTGTTCTTCGTAGGCATTGATGCCCGGAATTTTATTGCGGGAGAAGTCATAGGCATAGAGTCGATGGCTGCTCAGTAGTCGCGGCAGAACATGATGGCCGAAGTCGTTCTCACCGCGCTCATGAGCGGCCTTCAAAGCTTCGATCAGAACGTCGCCATCGAACAGATAATTACCCATCGAAGCATAGGCCCGGCTGGAATCCGAGGGAATGCATTTCGGTTGTTGCGGTTTTTCCTGAAAGCCGATAATGCGGTCATCAGCATCGACCTGAATGACGCCAAACTCCGTGGCCTGAGCGAGTGGCACCGGCAATGCCGCCACGCTGACATCGGCCTGCCGATGCAGGTGAAAATTCACCATCTGGCGCACATCCATACGGTAGATATGATCCGCGCCAAACACCGCCACGATGTCCGGGTGGTGCTGCGCCAGCAGATTGAGGTTCTGATAGACCGCGTCGGCCGTGCCGGCAAACCAGGAACTGCCTTCCTGCATCTGTGGCGGCACCACAGTTACGAACTGGTCGGGATGCAGATGTGAGATCGTCCAGGCTTTGCGAATATGCTCTATCAACGACTGCGATTTGTACTGCACCAGTATATAGACGGACATAATCCCCGAGTTGAGCAGGTTGCTGAGAACAAAATCCACCATTCGATAACGCGAACCGAAGGGCACAGCTGGTTTACAGTTTCTGGCTGTCAGGGGTTGCAGGCGCTTGCCTTCGCCGCCCGCCATTACGAAAGCCATAACTCTGAGCGGTTGTCGTCTTTCCATTACCCATCCCCCGCGATAAATTCCGATGCTTCCGGCAGAGCCGCCAGCAGACCGGAGATAGGAATCGTCAGCCAGTCAGGGCGGTGCGCCAGCTCGTAACGCACTTCATACAGGGCTTTTTCTACGCTAAACAGCTCGATCATCTTCATTGCCCGCTCTTCATCCCGGGGCCAGGAGGGGCAATCTGCGATGTGCTCACGATAGCCGGACAGAAAGGCCTCACTGGCCACTGCCTGCCACTCTTGCAGATAAGAAATCAGTTGATCACGGTCGCCGGGGCGTTCTTCAGTGCAGTCGCGCAACGCACTGGCCCCGGCATAGTCGAATGAGCGCAACATGCCGGCGACATCACGCAGGGGTGAGTGCTTGATACTGCGCTCACCGGGAGGCCGGGCCGGTTCGCCTTCAAAGTCGATAATGACAAAATCGCTATCAGTGAGTAACACCTGCGCCAGATGATAGTCTCCGTGGTAGCGGGTCTTAACCGCTTCCAGCTCCGGCGGGATCAGTGTAGTGATGTAATCCAGCAGCGCCTGTTTCGCCTGCATTAATTGCGCAACCCCGGTTTCAGCATTTTCAGGAATGGTCGACTGATGCTGTGTCAGTTTGTTGAGGGTGTTTTCAACATCCTTACGCACCTGTTCACCCCAGGCGTGCAGCTCGAAAGGCTGGATCGGTTCGGGATCAAAAGCAGTCTCGCCGCTTTCCTCCGCCAGCGCCCTGTGCAGTTCCGCAGTGCGCTGTCCGAGCGTGCGCATCAGCCAGCGGTAATCACCATGGCGTTCACCGGGGTCGGACGCGATCACCTGAGGTCGGGTCAGGCAGTCTTGAAAGAATCGTTCCAGATAATCGACCGAATAGCTCCAGCCGTCGTACTGGTTGTGAATATAGGCCTGAAGCAGCGCCAGAGTGCTCACGCTGCCATCGATATTCTGATATTCAATGGCACCGAGTACCGGTGAGATATTGGCAAAGGGGGAAACCTCGGTCAGGAATCGGCCGATTTCCCACTCTGCATTGATTCCCGCCTGAAGCCGGCGGTAAAGCTTCAGGATTAGTTGTTCGCCATAAATAACAGTACTGTTGGTGCCCTCCGCCCTGGGCCGTCGTAAGCCGGATAACGGGGTTTTGCCCACCAGCCGGGAATGGGCGCTGGTGGCGCGAAAGCGCAATATGCCGGTATCGAACTTGAATTCAGATTGCTCGCCCATGGCCCTGACCACGGTACGCAGAAATTCCTCATCGGCGAGCGCGCCGTAGATCACCCCTACCCTGGCCTGCTGGCGAATCTTGGCCAGCGCGTAGGGCAGGAACGGGCGCATGCGCTCCTCATCCAGCTCTCCCCAGGCAATGGCCAGGGGCAGAAAATAGTCCTGACTCATGCCCGAGGCAAAATAGACGCGTATCCACATCAGCAACCACCCTTCTTTGCCGCCGGGCAGAATGTGCAGGCGGGTAATTTCGACCTGATGCAATACCTCCGCTTTGGCCGCGAACCAGCGCTGGCCGGGTAAAAATCCGACCAGAACCTTATTCACCAGCTGCTCGTTCAGCATCGCCGCCATCACCGAGCGATGGCGCTCCACCTGCTCGGGGAAAAAACTATTCCAGCCATCAAACAGCACCATCATGGGCAGCTCCAGCGGCGGCAGGGCCTCTTCGTGCCAGGCGGGGGCATCCATTTCGGCGGCGAGACGGAACCAGTAAAAACCGTGGCCATGCAGGGTCAGTAGATAAGGCAGATCACCAATGGGTGGGAAGGCGGATCGGCCCATCATCTCCACCGGCACCCGCCCCTTGAAGCGGGCCAGATCAAGTTCCACCGGCTGCGCTGAACGCGACAGGTTGGCCACGCACAGGATGGAGTCACCATCACACTCGCGCACGTAAGCCAGAATCTTGCGGTTGCCGGGGGAGAGAAACGTCAGTTGGCCGCGGCCGAAAGCCGGATGCGCCTTGCGCACTGCGATCAGCCGCTTCATCCAGTTGAGCAGTGAGGAGGGTTCACGGGTCTGCGCCTCCACGTTCACCGCCTCATAGCCGTAGATCGGATCCATGATGGGTGGCAGGAACAGATATTGCGGGTCAGAGCGGGAAAAACCGGCGTTGCGATCCGGACTCCATTGCATGGGGGTGCGTACACCGTTGCGGTCACCGAGGAAGAAGTTGTCGCCCATACCGATTTCGTCGCCGTAATAGATAATGGGTGAGCCGGGCATCGACATGAGCAGGCTGTTCATCAGCTTGATCACCTCCGGATCATTATCCAGGAGCGGCGCCAGTCGGCGTCGAATGCCGACGTTAATGCGCATACGCGGATCGGCGGCGTAACGCTCATACATGTAATCGCGTTCCCGGTCGGTGACCATCTCCAGAGTCAGCTCGTCGTGGTTGCGCAGGAAAATCGCCCACTGGCAGGCATCGGGAATGGCCGGGGTCTGCTGCATGATTTCGACGATGGGATAACGGTCTTCCTGCGCCACCGATATGTACATGCGCGGCATCAGCGGGAAGTGGTAGGCCATGTGGCATTCGTCACCCTGGCCGAAATAGGCCTGGGCATCCTCCGGCCACTGATTGGCCTCGGCCAGAAACACCCGGTTCTGATAATGCTCGTCGACCACTGCACGCATCTGCTTGAGCACGGCGTGGGTTTCGGGCAGGTTCTCGTTGTTGGTGCCTTCACGCACACACAGATAGGGAATGGCATCCAGACGCAGACCATCGACGCCCATATCCAGCCAGAAACGCATGACCCGGATCATCGCCTTGACCACCTCGGGATTATTATGATTGAGGTCGGGTTGATGATGAAAAAAACGGTGCCAGTAATAGGCCTGCGCCTCGTCATCCCAGGTCCAGTTGGAGGTTTCGCTATCGGTAAAAATGATACGGGTTTCGGGAAACTTCTGATTGGTCTGGCTCCAGACATAGAAATCACGCTTCCTGCTGCCTTTGGGTGCCCGGCGCGCGGCCTGAAACCAGGGGTGTTCAATGGAAGTGTGATTGATCACCAGCTCGGTAATCACGCGCAGACCACGGTGATGCGCCTGACGCATAAATTCGCGAAAATCTCTGCGCGTTCCGTAGTCAGGATAGATGTTTCGATAGTCAGAAATGTCGTAGCCGTCATCGCGCATCGGCGATGGATAGAAAGGTAAAAGCCAGAGCGTGTTAACACCCAGATCCTGAATATAATCCAGTTTCTGCGTCAGCCCGCGAAAGTCACCAATGCCGTCGTTGTTGCTGTCAAAAAAAGCTTTGACATGTAACTGGTAGATGATCGCGTCTTTGTACCAGAGCGATTCGCTCTCCTCACTTACATCATGCAAATTCATATCTTCCCCTTTGCAACTTGTCATCGCCGAATTTACGCCTGATTAAATTAAACAGACAAAAATTATTACCGCTAAATGATAAGGGGCTTAATTATTGATAAAGATAAAAACCCCGGACAGAGAAAGCGGGTAATACTTCTGACAAACAATCTCTGTATTTTTATATTGCCGTTATGCCGTCTGCTCAGCACGTTTACAAATGATAATGACACTCTCAGAAATTTATCTCAATCTTATTTTTGCAAGGGTAAATATTTTTACAGAAAAAAATCAAACGCAAAAAAAATGGATATTCACAATAAAAATACACACAGAAGGTGGTGCTGGAATGATTAAACAAGCGCGTAGAATTATGAACAGTAAGCTGTTCCAATCTTGTAATTAATCAATGTGGAGAGTAGTGAAATGAAAAGAAAAATCGACAACGCGAAACCTTGCTATGTGCGGCATCGCTATTCTACTCGGCTCGATGTCGCTTTATACAGCGGCTGAAACCAATGGCATGATGAGCGATCGTGATTATAAAGACTCACAGATGATGGGCGGTG
>JAVVEE010000035.1:0-25465 GCA_032251315.1 Gammaproteobacteria bacterium | reverse complement strand
GCTGCCGAGCGTACACGGATGTATTCTCAGCGCGTCTTGATTGAAGGGTATCCTTTCCATGTAACTCAATAGTATATTTATCTTAAAAGCCTGCCTGGATAATGGGCATTTATGCCATATTTTGATTTACAATGTTTTTAGATTTTATGTATCGGCTAGTTATCTCACCATGAATAGCCGATGCTTATTGACACAAACTAGCTACGGAGAATACTGATGGCGAATATAACATTAGAAGGTAACCCCATTCACACCAATGGTAATCTTCCTGCGATTAGTAGTGATGCACCTGCTTTTATTCTTGTGGATAAAGATTTAAATGACGTCGGACTTGATAAATATAAAGCCCGAAAAAAACTGCTCAACATTGTGCCCAGTATTGATACCGGTGTATGTGCTGCATCCACTATAAAATTTAATGAGCTTGCCTGCGGTCGTGATGATGTAGTAGTGCTGGTGGTTTCGGCAGATCTTCCGTTTGCTCAGTCCCGGTTTGTTCAGGAAAATAACATAGAGAATGTCACCATGCTTTCGATGATGCGTAATCGCAACTTTGCTCAAGATTATGGAGTGTTGATTACCGATGGCCCTCTGGCAGGGATTGCTGCACGTGCCGTGGTTGTGCTCAATGAAAATGACAGAGTTGTATATGCTGAACTAGTGCCGGAGATTTCACAGCAACCCGATTATGATTCTGCAATGGCGAAAATATAGTTGGCAGCTATGTTATTCATCAGCGGCAATCTCATTATTCCTGCTGTCGCGGCGTACCCGCTATTGACATCTACGCGGTTCAGTATCTCGTCAAACGATTTGCTTCAGGGCTGTTTAGATATTTTTGAAGTGTCGTTCATCGGCTGAAGTCGGTTCACAGGCGTCGCAGTCTGAGTAGTAGATCAATACCAGCGACCCAGCTGAGGCCGAGTACAAAACCGGCCAGCACATCGGAAGGATAATGCACCTGTAGATAGATCCGCGAGAGTGCGACGAGTAGAATCAATACCACAAAGAACATGCCTGCAAATAGCTGTTGGTTCGGTGCCAGATAACGCACCAGCAGAAAAGCGGCGACGCAGAAGGCGGTAATCTGTGTGGTGTGGCCACTGGGAAAGGCGGGTGTGAGTGTGATATCAATGAGGTGAGGGAAGAGCTGCGGGCGCTGACGTGCCAGTACATATTTTGTAGTGACGGAAACCAGCGAAGCGCCGCCGAATCCGACACCGAACAACATGGCTTCAGAACCATGCCGCCGCCATAGCAACAGAGCGATGACAACAATGGCGATGGGTGCCAGTAGATAGAAAGAGCCGAGTCGGGTTACGCTGCCAAAAAATTGATCGAGCAACTCATGGCGCTGTTCAGCAGCTAAGTTGAGCAGGAGATGATCAAACCAGAAACCTTCACCTTCGTAAACCTCTTCGGCCAGCTCCGCGAAGGCATAGACGCCGGCAAAAATAACCGCCGCGTAAAAAATAAGCAGCGGTGTGATTCTCAGTAGCCAGCCTGATTCGGCAAGGCAAAATTGTTCCGGTTTCATTGTTGTTTAAGTATGTGCAATTATATCCGTCATGGTCAGGTTGATCACTTCCTGAGCGCTGTCTCTGCTTTTTTCGTTCTCTGCATGCACAATCACTGCGTGACATCTAGCATCTAATGCATCTTTTACCAATCCTGCTAACTGGCCCTCGCGAAGTTTCGGACCGCGTAATGCGCCCACTATGCCACCGATTAAAGTTCCATAGCCAAGCAATATCAAAGGCGCGACAACAGGAGCACTAATGAATAATGACGATGATACGAGCGCAACAGCACCAGCGACCGCTGCACCAGTGGCAGTCCCTGCTATACTGCCGATGGCTGTATCCTTAGTTATCGTGTTACTTGTAGTCTCAGTTTCTTGATCTAATGCCATGCCGATATCTTTCGCACCCGGTGCTAGTTGAATAATATCGATACCGTCATTTTTTGAATCGATCAGAGCCGTTACAGCCGCTTCGGCTTCAGCAATGCCTGGATATACAGCTACTACTTTATGAGGATGGAATTCGTTCTTCATAACTAGCTCCACTAATTAAAGTTTTTTGCTGAACAATATCTACTGATGATCGATATGGCCTGACTGATAGCATTTGTATTATCATTAATTTGATAGGTTTCTTGCGACGGCCCGCTAATACTGTTCATGCTAGCCAGTCACTAACTCAATGGCATTGAGTTTCATCAATGTATCAATACCAGGAAAGCCATCACTGATATCAGTGTAATTTTAAAAATATATCCTGTTCTATCTATGTGCAATTAATAACCGATCAATCTGTATAATAAATTCAGTGTACTAAGTAACAAATAGCAGCAGTAAACTTAATGTTTAATGACGTGTATTAATGAATTTTCTTTTTTATAAATCGGGATACTAATTTTGCGATTTCTTAATCTATGACGAATTCGCCTTTTCTACGAGGTTATTGTGGAAATAGAACTGCGCTTTTTTCGCCACCTGATTCAGGCTCGCAGTAATCAGCTCCGGATACAGGTCAATATTACTGGAAATATTCCACACTTCTGGATATCACTACAGCTATGACTTCGGAAGTTTTCATTGTTGATGACGATGCAACCATGCGCGATATACTGCGGTTGCTGCTGGAAAATATTGGCTTGCGTACAGAGGTTTTCGCCGACGGAAAAACGTTTTTGAAAGCTTGTGGACAGCAAAGTACGGGTTGTGTACTGCTGGACATGATGATGCCCGGTATGGACGGCTATGAAGTGCTGGCCGCAATGAATGAACGCGGCCTACAAATTCCTGTGGTCTTTATCAGCGGTCAGGGCAACATCAGTATGGCAGTGCGTGCCATGCAGCTTGGAGCTGTGGATTTTCTGGAAAAGCCGATTGAGAGGGAAGATCTGATCAAGCATGTGCAACGTGCGTTGACGATTAATGAGGAGCGTCGTGAGGCTCAAATACACATACAAAATAGCCGTGAATCTTATGCGCGACTTAGTCCCCGGGAACGTGAAGTCATGACACTAGTCGTATCCGGACTGCTCAATAAAGAGATTGCTCGGCAACTAGACCTCAGTCCACGCACCGTTGAAGTTCATCGTATCCATGTCATGAATAAAATGGGTGTTTCAAATGTTGCCGAGCTGGTTAGTGTTGCGGCCCATTGCAAAACCTGATTAGCGTATTATTAGCATTGTTTTCTACGTAACTCTACTTAGTAACCGTACCTATATCTTGTTGCCGATAACGCCGTTAAAGTGATTTTATGCTAACAACGTAATTCCATTCAGATATTAGGTTGTTAAATATTTTTCCGGAAATCCGGTCATAAACACTAACTAATGGTAACCCCAATGGATAAAAAAAAGACAAAACTGCCCATGCCCATTCCCGCAGAAAATCTGCCGCCTGTTTATAATGATGAGGTGCAATATACAGACATCGCCACTGCTGCCTACTACCGCGCACAGGCTCGCGGTTTTGAGCCGGGCAATGATTTGCAGGATTGGCTGGAAGCTGAGCAGGAAATTAATCCCGTTCACAGCGAGAATATTTGATGCATACAAATAAATTCCTTGTAGCTAATAATTAACATGAAGGAAATGACTAAATGTTGAAATTAGAAGCCATGAATAACATAAATACGAGCAAGAGACTATGGCATAAAGATGTACTGGCCGACAAAACAATGTCTGCATTCGAGCTGCCGAGTTTATTAGGACCAGGTAAGCCGAAATTATTTTCAGCAAAGGAGATCATTTACTGCGAGAGTGATCGTGCAGATACGGTATACATTATCAGTAGCGGTCTGGTCAAGATGCTCAGTTATCTGCCGAATGGACGAGCACGAATCGTCCGACTGCATAGCAAAGGTGCCTGGATCGGCCTGGGCGGCTTGCTGAACCAGCCCTGCGAACATACAGCCATTGCGATTGGTGATGTTGAGGTGTATGGCATTCCAGTGAGCAGATTTCTTACACTTAGGCAGCATGATCCACAGCATTTTTTCCAGCTTATAGAGAAACTATACGAATACCTCTGTCAGGCTGATATGTGGATCTCTGAATTTTCTACCGGCGCAATAAAACCACGAGTGGCACGTCTCATCAACTTCCTTTCGGATATTGAATATGGCGAGTCATCAGCCTTGGTTGATCTGTTAACGGTGCACGAAATGGCCGACATTCTGGGTGTCACACCGGAAAGTGTTAGCCGTATTCTTGCAGAGTTTAAGCGCGAGGATATTTTACATCGGTTGGATGACGGACTGTCGCCTGAGTTATACCAGGTGGACACTCAGGTGTTACATGTTATGGCAGGCTATTGATTTAAAATATAGTTGGCAGTTAAAAACTTAAGGCGCAAGTTAGTGTCTGGTACAAGCCCAGCAAAAAACCAGAATTCATAGCTCCCAGCCCTCTCCCCCTTTGGGAGAGGGCTGCATGAGAGCGGTTTATAAATACGCAGATTCGATTAGCACAGCTTCATCGGACACATGCCTGATCAATATCTCCAAATCCTTATACTATTGAGTTATATGGAAAGGATACCCTTCAATCAAGACGCGCTGAGAATACATCCGTGTACGCTCGGCAGCAGCATCCCTGCTGCTGACGGTCTTGATTGAAGGGTATCCTTTCCATGCGTTTTGTTAGTAAGTCACAACTAATCATTGCGTCGAAAATGTCATGCAGCTGATATTGCCTTGGTTCATGCCGATGATGATACTGTCAGCAGCACATTCCATATCACTGTTAAAACTACAGTTCGTGGATTTACATGCACCAACACCAGCCTGAATGTTTTTCGCCCTGACATGTTGCGACCCCCTGTCCATGGTGTCGCAACATGGGCAACCACTGTCACCGATGGTAATAGCTTTAGCGTGACACATGTTCTCAGTATTGTAGGCGCAATCTGCAATTGAACATTCGCTGACAATGGGTACATCTATGGTAATCATCATAGTAGCCTCCTATTTTTGACAAGAATTTTATCAAAAAATTATTACTGTTGACGATATGAAATCGTGATGGATATATTATTGTTTATTACATCCGATATCATTGATTAATCTCAATATCTTAAAATAATTATTTGGGTATACTGCAATACATATATGGTTAACGATATTGTGAATTTTCAGCGCGTTATCCTGATTAATTATTTAAATTAATTTTGTAATATTAAGTATTATTGTTTATCTTTTAATCTATTTTTATATATAAATATAGGGTTATGCTAGGCGTAACATCGTGATAATAAGCGGCGGTTTTGCCGGCACCAACGCAGTGAAATATATTGAGCGCCATTTACCTTCTGAATGGCAGATGATACTTTTGAGTGAAGTAAATTACATGCTGTATACACCATTATCACCCGAGGTTGTCGGTGCGTCATTGTTTCCCGCTCATACGGTTGCTTCTATCAGGAAAATTCTGCATCGAGCACGATATTATCGTGCAAAAGTGCAGGATGTTGATTTGCAGGAACGATCCATTCGATTTCATAATGGAATAATTCACACATTATTTTATGATCACCTTGTTCTTGCCTGTGGAAATGTTGCTAATATAAACTTTATTGAAGGCATGGCAGAGAATGAGATGCCGTCAAAAACGATCCCGAATTGCGCCGCCGATTACTGAACGTTATTGTTATCGGTGGTGGTTCCAGTGGGGTCGAAGTTGCGGGTTCAGTTTCTGATTTTCTGCATGCAGTCAAAAAATATTACAGTTTGATGCAGGAGACACCGGTGACAATTACAGTACTGGAAGGCACTGATCGTTTGCTCTCGGAGTTCCCGAATTCTCTTGGCGAATCAGCAATGGCATTAATGAAAAAAAACAATATTACCATTCGGCTCAACACCATCGCTTCAGAAATATCACCTAATGGCGTAAAAATTAACGATGGTAAATGGCTCAAAGGCAGCAATGTCATCTGCACAATTGGTGCCGCCCCGAATGCGCATGTTGAAAAATTAGCGCTGCCTAATGAAAAAGGCCTGATTAAAATTAGTTACAATATGTCAGTACCTGAGGTTGAAGGTGTCTGGGCCATTGGTGATTGTGCAGCCATCGTCGATACGCATTACGAGCAATTACTATTGAGTTACATGGAAAGGATACCCTTCAATCAAGACCGTCAGCAGCAGGGATGCTGCTGCCGAGCGTACACGGATGTATTCTCAGCGCGTCTTGATTGAAAAATATCCTTTCCATATAACTCAATAGTATGTACATCTATTCCAGAGTCTTTGTTACTCGCTATTTACTGTGTTTTGCATTAGAACATACCTCACTTGATGACCTGTTTCTTCCTGGAGCAGGTATTAAAACCCAATATTGCATTAAGCGGACAAAAGCGGATAACCGCTGTTACAATTGCGATGGTTGCTATCACTAATATCACTGTCTGCCAAACAGCACTCATCGATAATGTGAATGCGGCGATTAATAAAATAACACCGATAATTAAGCGCGCGCCCATATCTATTCCACCAACGTTACATTTCATTTTTATTTCTCCTCATTAAATATGATTTTTATCCGTCACCCAGGCTGCCTCTATAAGGCGCACCAAATTGTTTTTTGATCATCGTCAGTACGTGCTCATAAAGGCACAGGAAATATCCGCCATCCAGTTTTTAGATACTGGTGTAGTTTAGGCCCGGTTTCTAAAACTTGCTGCAATCAGTAAAAAGAAAGTGGTACTCTTCTGCCGTTGTAGGCTCTACATCGCCGAAAAAGTTTTCGCTACCGATATTGAAACACTTTTAATGTCTTTAGCCTCTAACGATGACGTTGTCAGATTCTCCATATTTTTCCGCTTGTCGGCATTGAAAAATATCAATGCAAATTAAACGTGTAGTGTTCAGGCTTTCAATACTTTTGACAGTTGTCGTTTTAGCTCCTCTCTGGCTGGTTGAGCCTGTTCAAAAACCTCGCTGGCGCGATAGAACTCAAGTGCGCGAATATTAGAAATATGAGGGGAAATGTATATGTGTGGTCTTTGTTGTCGTAACTTTTCAGTCATGATAGCTCGTTGCATCACTTTGATTGAATTGAAGACGGTATCTAAATAGCCGGGGATGAGATTTTCAGGTTTTGTGCGAATGCCATCGACATCGATCGCGATAACGATGTCACATTCGTCCATGAGCAAGTCGTAGGGAACCGGATTTACTGTGCCGCCGTCTACCAGGACACGGTCATTGACAACAACCGGCTGGAATATGCCTGGTAGCGCCATGCTCGCTTCAATGGCCGGTAGCAGATTACCTGATTGTAATACTATTTGTTCACGTTTCCAGAGGTCGCCGGCAATAACTTTGAGAGGAATTTTTAATTGCTTAAATTTTTTCTGCTTGAGCTCGTCATATAAAAACGAGATGAAGCCTTTGCTGTTTAGCAGGCCACCTTTACCGAACTCGACGTCGATAAAATCGAGCCATCGAAAAGTCTCCTGGTCACTGAATTCATCAAGCAGTTCTTCGTCTGGTGAAATAATGAATTGCTCAACTAATTCACGAATTTCGTTTCCGCTCAGGCCGCTGGCATACAGGGCGCCAATGATGGCACCAATGCTGGAGCCGGAAATCTGTTTTGGGGTAATGTCCATTTCGTCCAGTACCTCCAGCATCAGTATGTGTGCGAGACCATTGGCACCGCCCGCACCCAGAGCGATACCGATGCTAGGTGTACCGCTATTGTTTTTTTTAATGGACCTGTTGCCAGTATTCTGTTGTTGATCTGCGCGGCTCGGGGACCAGAGCAACGAAGCGGGCAAGAATATCGAGAGCAGGTTTAGAAAGCGACGTCTGGAAAAATTGTTTTTTAGCATCAGAAAAGCCTCAGGTAATCAGTTAATAAATTTTTGACGCTATACTCGCTCTGATCCGATTTTAATTCAAGCAATGCATTGTCTGGCTGAGTCCAGAGGAGAGTATCCATGCGCTATCTGTCGAATATATTGTTGAAGGGACTGGCTGCGGTACTGCCTGTCGGTGTGACCATTTATCTGGTTTACTGGTTTAGTGTTTCACTGGAAAGAGTACTTCAGCCGGTGATTACCTCGCTAATTCCAGAAAGATTCTACTGGCCTGGAATGGGTGTTGTAGCCGGTCTCATTTTGTTGTTTTTTATCGGCCTGGTGGTTAATGCCTGGCTGTTTCGAAATCTGTTTAAGGTTGGCGAAAATTTAATTGAACGCATTCCGCTGATCAAATCAATCTACAGCACTTTACGCGATTTTGTGGAATATTTTTCCATTACTGAGCGACGCAAAAACCTTAAACAGGTGGTCTTGCTTACGATCAACGATATGCATTTGATCGGTTTTATTACGGCTGAAGAGGTCAACGATATTCCGCAATTTCAGGAGTCTGATGATATTGTCGCCGTCTATTTCCCCATGAGTTATCAGATCGGCGGTTATACACTTTACCTATCACGCGCTCAGCTTGAACCACTGGATATGTCGATAGAGGATGCTATGCGCCGGGTGCTTACCGCCGGGCTTTCCAAATCTAATGCTTCCATAAAATCGAATCCGGAAAAAGCGAAATCGGACTAGCGTAATCCTGTATTGATGAATTTCAATGTCACTGACGTGTCAACAGTATAAAAAGGTTTAACAACGGATAAGCACGCCATTGAAAACTTATTTAACAACCTATACTGGAGATCAGGACATTGGATTTACCCATTAAAAACCGCATAGAAGCAGGTCGGGCGCTGGCAATGGAAATGGAGGCTTATCTTGACTACGAAAATTTGCTAATACTGGGGCTACCGCGCGGCGGCGTGCCTGTTGCCTATCAGATGGCGGTGAAGTTAGGTGCCCAACTTGATCTGATGCTGGTGCGAAAACTGGGTACGCCGGGTCATGCCGAGCTGGCCATGGGCGCCATTGCCAGCGGCGGTATTCGCGTTCTAAATGACGACATCATCGCCTCATTGGACATTTCCGGTGACGAAATAGATCAGATTGCAACAGGCGAACAAAAGGAGCTGGAACGCCGGGAGCTTGCCTATCGTGGTGATCACCCCAGGCCGGAAATTGAGGGCAGGGTTGTAGTTCTGGTTGACGACGGTATTGCCACCGGCGCGACTATGCGCGCAGCCATTGCTGCGTTACGCAAGCAGCATCCGGCTAGTATTGTTGTAGCAGTTCCTGTAGCCCCGGCAGAGACGATTGAAATATTGCGTAATGAGGCTGATGAAGTTGTCTGCCTGGCTAATCCTGCACCATTTATCGCTATTGGAAAATGGTACGAGGATTTCTCTCAAGTTTCAGACGCTGAAGTAAAAAAACTGCTTATCAAATCCTGGGCTGAATAATTTTTTTTGTCTGATGTCAATGTTGCCGGTTCCTGCGACACTTTTAAAGTCCAGCATTGAATAATGGAGAAGCTGATGGGTATTAGAGCATATAGCAGTAATGTGGCTGTTCAGGCCGGAGAGATCGAACTGGAAGGGAATCTGTTTATACCCGAAAATGCGGATGGCATTGTGGTTTTTGCACATGGTAGCGGCAGCAGCCGTTTCAGTTTACGTAACCGCGCGGTGGCGAATTATCTCAACGAAGGCGGACTGGCCACTTTGCTATTCGACCTGCTAACCGCAAAAGAGAAAGAAGTCGATATGCAAACCCGCAAATTACGCTTTGATATCAAGCTACTAAGCCGGCGCCTGATCGAAACAGTAGACTGGCTGGGTCAGCAGCCCGAAACCAAAGCCTTAAATATTGGTCTCTTTGGCTCCAGCACCGGTGCTGCCGCTGCGTTGATTGCCGCTGCAGAACGTCCTGATACCGTTGCCGCTGTCGTTTCCCGGGGCGGCCGGGCAGACCTGGGAGGTGACGCCTTGCCTGATGTTAAGGCGCCTACAATGCTGATTGTCGGCGGCCTTGATTACGCGGTGATTCAGATGAACAGGGATGCCATGGAGCAGATGACAATTCAGCCCAGCCTCGAAATTGTGCCGGGAGCTACACACCTGTTTGAAGAACCGGGTACTTTGGATGATGTTGCCCGACTGACGCGTGTCTGGTTTCAGAAATATCTGGATTGATTGTCTGTGTCTTTACGAAATTCTGTTCGTGTAGAGTAGCGATAATTTGAATCAGGCTCGCGCTTGTTTGGAATGGATATTGGCCTACGCCGGTATGACAGAGTTTATGGCATATTGGTATAACAAATAAAACCATATCAAAACAGCATTCTATAAAATTACCTCTGCATAGCCATTAATGATTCTGGCGGTATTGGCGTCCACGCCGTTGATGATGAGCTGAATTGTGGTGCCCTGGGGCTGGTGAAGCCCGGCGGCAAAATCGGCGGGCAGATGTACGATGCCATCGACCTGTCCGGATTCCACCGCCTGTTTCGCCTCGGCCAGATGGCTGAAATACTGCGGTTTGAAATAGGCCGAACCTTCAAAGCCCGATAGTAATGATCGAGTCTCCGCGCCGGGCTTGTCGGCCACCAGCGCCAGGCGAACATCTTTGGCGTCGAGTGAAACCCCATAGCCGAACAGCAGCAACAGCACCACCGGCATGATGAAAGCAATCGCAATCGAGCTGGGGTCGCGACGGATTTGCAGAAACTCTTTTCGGATCAAACCGCGCAGGCGCATGTTGAAGGGGTTGTGCATTACTGAGACTCGCTTGCGGCTTCGGCTTTTTTCTGAATCAGTCGGATGAAAGCCTCTTCCATATCCGGGATGGTTTCATCAACACCCTGTGCACGGGCGCGAATCGCCTCGGGGGTATCGGTGGCTATGATTTTGCCTTCGGCCATAATGGCAAGACGGTCGCAATATTCCGCTTCTTCCAGAAAATGCGTGGTGACCATTATGGTTACATTCGATTCGGCCAGCTGGTTAATGTGCGCCCAGAAGCTGCGGCGGGTGAGGGGGTCGACGCCGGATGTGGGTTCGTCGAGAAACAGGATTTTGGGCGAATGCATCAGCGCTGCGGCCAGCGCAAGGCGCTGCTTCATGCCCAGCGGCAGATCACCGCTGGGCATGTCGAGAACCTCGTTCAGGCCGAAATCTTCCAGCGCCTGTTGCATCTGCTGTCGATGCCGCTTGCCGGAGAGTCCATAAACGTGAGCAAAGAAAGTCAGATTTTCGCGCACGCTGAGATTGGTATAGAGGGCGAATTTCTGAGACATATAGCCGATGTTCGCGCGAGCGGTGGCGGCGACCTTGCGTACATCATGGCCAGCGACCGCTATCTCCCCGCTGCTGGCCGGCAGCAGGCCGCATAACATGCGAAAAGTGGTGGTCTTGCCCGCGCCATTGGCACCAATCAGCCCGAAAATCTCGCCGCGTTTGATATCGAGATCTACATCGCGCACGGCCTGGAAATCACCAAAACTCCGTCCCAGATTGCGCGCGTAGATAACACTTTCACCGCCGTTCTGTGCTTCGTGTTTCTTTTCAGGCCTTACCGGAGACGATTTTTCAGAAGATGACTCAGTAGACTCTTCGTTTTGCGACTGACGCTCCTCGATTAATCGGGCGACAAAAGCATCTTCGACGCTGGCTTCAACCGGGCTGATTTTAATGTCTTTCAGTTCGGGTACGGCGCTCTCCGCACTGGCCATGAGCAGGCGCACGCCACCGCTCTGGACAACGTGATCAATGACCTCATCAGCCCGACCCACTTCGCGATTCAACTGCCGCTTGCTGAGCTGTCCGGAATAGGCCCGATAGGATCGACCCTGCATGGATGCCTGAAATCATCCGGCGTGCCCGAGTCCAGCAATTTGCCCTCGTGCAGCAGCAGTACCTGATGACAACGCGCTGCCTCATCCAGATAGGCTGTGGATATCAATACCGTGGTGCCTTCCTCTTCCACCAGCTCGTTAATGATCGCCCACAGTTCACGGCGTGACACCGGATCAACGCCGACAGTGGGTTCATCCAGCAGCAACAGTTTTTGTGAACGCACCAGCGCGCAGGCCAGCCCGAGTTTCTGCTGCATGCCGCCGGAGAGCTGACCGGCCAGTCGCGCGGTGAAATTTTCCAGCCCGGTCATCTGCGTTAAACGCTGATAACGCTCAGCGTGTTGCTGTTTGGGAATGGACTGTAGGTCAGCATACAGATCAAGATTCTGCTGCACGCTCAGGTCTTCATAGAGGCCGAAACGCTGCGGCATGTAACCGATAGTGGCCTGCACTTTCAGCGACTGCGATTGCACGTCCAGCCCCAGCACTTCGATGCGGCCTTCATCAGGCAACAATAAACCGGCGGCCAGGCGCATCAGCGTGGTTTTACCTGCCGCATCGGGGCCGATCAGGCCGGTGATGCACCCGGGTTGAACACTTAAAGTGACGCCATCGAGTGCGCTTATTCGCTGCTTGCCGACCCTGAAACTCTTACACAGCGATTCGATGCGCAGGGCGCTGTCATTCATGGTTTGGCATTGGTATCGCAGCGCGAGGCAGGCGGCTGTGGCGAGGCGCGAGGCAGGCGGCTGTGGCGAGGCGCCACGCACGATGGTGACGCTGGCAGGCATGCCCAGACGCAACCGGCCATCGGGATTGCAGGCCATGATATGCACCTGATAAACCAGGTCGGTGCGCAACTGCTCGGTCTGTACATTCTTAGGGGTGAATTCGGCGGTGGGAGAGACATAACCCACCCAGCCGGCATAACCTTCCGAAGGACCACTGTCGGTATGAATGGTCGCCGGCACGCCGGGCCGGGTCTGCCCCAGATCCACTTCCCGGACATAGGCGCGCACCCACACCAGATCGGTCAGCGCCAGACTGAACACCGGTCGTTGCGGGCCGGCCATATCGCCCACCTGCAACAGCCGTTCTCGAATCATGCCTGCCTGTGGTGCAAACAGCGTGGTATCGTCAAGATCGATGCGCGCCAGTGCGAGTGCTGCCTGTAGTGCCTCCAGCTGGGCACGAGCTGTAGCGATATCCTCATTGCGAGGTCCGGCAATGCCGAGATCCAGCTCTTTCTGAGCAACACGGGTCTTGGCCTGCGCCACCTTCCTGGCGCTCTGCGCGTCATCCAGATTGTCCTGTGAGGCTAGATTATCCCTGACCAGCGTTTGCAGACGCTGGACTTTTTGCGAGGCATTCTCAGCCTCGGCACGGGCTGCATCCACCCGGGCACGCAACAGGTCGATCTCCTGAGTACGTGTGCCGGCTAAAAGCGCTGCCAGACGTTCTTTCTGTGCCGACATTTCGGCGGCGATGCGCGCAAGCTGTTGTTGATAACGTTGGCTTTTGAGCGTTGACAGAATCTGATTCTGCGTTACCTGCACACCCTCTTCGACAGCAAGCTCAAGGATGCGACCGGAGACTTCAAACGCGGTATCAACCTGGCGGATATCGACATTGCCGTGCAATTTCAGCTCGTCACTTTCTTCATCATTTTGATCAAAGGGCCAGAAAGCATTGGCTTGATGGAATAGGGAAAAAACAGCAGCGTGAAAAAGAGAGGGACTCGAAAAAATGGCATCATAACTTCATCGCTCTCAATGCACAGAAAAAATCAAAAATATGTTCTTAAAGATGAAGTCTTTCCGAGCGCCTCTGCGTTGTTTATCCGGATTGTTCAGCCACAGCCGACTCACCCAGCAACGACAATAATTGTGCTTCAAATACGTCACGCTCGGTAAAATGAATCGCGTGTAATCCGCAGTTGCGAGCACGCTCCACGTGACCGGCGTCATCGTCAACAAACAGGGTTTCTCCGGGCTGGACGCCCAGCATTTGTACAGCATCATCAAACAGAGTGGGGTCGCACTTACTCTTGCCCAGGTGAAAGCTGTTGAACACCCGGTCGAAAGCCGCACTAAAATGCAAACGTTGGTCCAGGTAATCCAGCCAGTCGGTCTGATCGCTTAAAATAGCAACAATAAGACCGGCATTACGTAAGCGCGCAACCTGCTCGATCATCCACTGGCGCACAATAAATCGATCCAGAATCGCCTGACTCAGTTCTTTGTCTTCACCCCTGAGGCCGGTCCGCTCCCGTAGTAATGTCCAGAAATCAGCTTCAGTCCCCGTACCCGTTACATAACCGGAATCGTGCACCGCTTCACGACCTTCATTCATGACCTCATCGGGATCAAGCTGCTGCGCTTTGGCCAGCGCCCGCAGACCCTGCTTAAAACCCTCCTCTGCAATAACACCGCCAAAGTCGAAGAGCACGGCACGAATGTGCGTAGGTGTTTCTCTTAACATTTATCTCGGACTCCGGTTGTTTTCATATTCATGTTTTTAACATCTTGATCAAGCATCGATAATACGGCATTGAAAAATCGCAATGATCAAGCAGCCGACAATGCGTAAGCTGCCAAAATACCCAACAGGAAAAATTATGAACGTATCTACAGCACAACTGGCCTCCGCCAGAGAAGTTGCCAATGAATTATTTGAAATATTGGGGTTACGCGCCTATCTGTTTGAAGTCGAACCGCAGGATGGTGAATGGCTGATTCAAGTGGAGTGTGCCGTGGACGAAGGTTGGATGAGCACCAATCTATATGTAGACAGTGACCTGTTGATTCAGAGCAAGGATAAGCAAGCAGTGCGTGATCAGTTGTTGCAGAAGTGGGGCGAACAGCTGACATCCTGTCAACGTAACCGGTAAAGATAGTTGGCAATTAAGGCTATTTTACCGCAGAGGCGCAGAGAAAAGCCAAATTTTATTTGTAACTATGTTATTGATTGCAAAACGCTAATTTCGGCGCTATAGCATTCTGAATTATTTGTGCAGAAAAACATTATTTCCTCTGCGTCTCAGCGCCTCTGCGGTGAAAATTCTTTCCTTGTAGGTTTTTTCAAGTCACCTATTTAAGGCGGGTATATTTGGGTGCGAATTGTTCAGCGGGTTCATCCCAGTCCTTGGGGTCGGTGTCGGTGATTTCGGTTCCATAGTCGTCAATGTTGCCGATATCATCCGCGCCGGCCCAGCTTTCCGGCGCTTCACAGGGTTCAATTTGCAACTTGTACCAGTCTTTTAGATCATACTCTTCCAGCGTGCCATCGAAATTCTGAATTTCTACAGTACGAGCATGATCATCTACAGCGGTTACAAAAAATCGCTGGCCTTTATCCAGATGACAGTACCAGTTATCCGCAATAGGATCGACGTCTTTTGTCATGATTTTATCTCTCGGTTGGTGGCTCACTAATTAGTATTAAATATCGTGAATTATCTATAGGCCGTCATTGAAAAATATCAATTTTTAAAGAGGATGTACCCGACTGAACTCATTTCGTCTTTTTAAATCAATAACCAGTCTGGCAGTATGGGCAATACCAGGCGGTACGCCCGGCAGCTTTGACTGACTTTAGCGGGGTATCGCAGGCAAGGCAATGGCCGCCTTTTTTACGGCAGGGAAGAAGGAAATTTGACGGCATCCGTTCAGGGTTGGCGTGTACACTAATGGCTTTTATTAATACTTTACTCATGGTTTTATAGAGCTTTCGAAGCGCCTCTGTGTCGAGGCTGCTGAGTGAGGTTTTGGGATGAATGCCAGACTGAAACAGAATTTCGTCAGAATAGATATTGCCGATACCGGCAATATTGTTTTGATCCATCAGCCAGTATTTAACACTTCCGCGCTGTTGTTCGGTCAACTCGATAAATTGTTTTTCGCTGAGGTCAAGAGCATCAGGGCCGAGCTTGCGTTTTTCTATCCATGTCTGTGGTAAATCGGTCAGCGCGATCCGGCCGAGTTTTCGCGGTGAAATGTAGGCCAGGCGATAGCCATTTTCAAAGTTGATTAACAGGCGGGTATAGTTTGGGGTGTCAGCCTCGTTGTAAAAGTATTTGATATCACCGGTCATGCCAAAATGTATGACCAGCCATTTTTCATCTTCAATAGATAGAAACAGATATTTTCCATGACGGTTGATAGTGTGGAACGATTTATGTTTCAGTGCGTGCCCCAATCCCTGAGCTGTAGTCTCAAGGAGGATAGAGAAGCTTTCAACATGCACTTCTTCAATGGGCTGATGTAGCGTCTTTGTTTGAAGGTACTGCCGATAAACTTCGACGTCGGGCAGCTCGGGCATAACATTTGCACCTTTTTTCCTAAATTCTGACTATTCAAGCATAAATGTGATTTTACTGTTGATTCGGTATTTAAAGATTTTATTATTTTCAACCGTAGCTTCCATCTCTTTGATGTAGATGGATTTAATGTTGCGCAGCGATTCCGCCGCTTTGTTGATCGCAACCTGAGCAGCATCTTCCCAGCTCTTGTCCGACTGTGCGAGTATCTCGATAACTTTTAATGTGGGCATAATATTTTCCTGTTAATAATTTATAGGTTTTTTAATGGTTGTCAGATTAATAAAGTTAAAATGTTATTTTGGCATTAATGCGGTAGTTTACAATCGTGTTATTTTTAACCTGAGCTTCTTTATCCTTGATGTAAATTGATCTTATGTTATGCAACGACTTTGAGGCTGTATTGATAGCCGCCTGTGCAGCATCCTCCCAACTTTTTTCAAATTGGGCGAGTACTTTAATAACTTTTAATGTCGCCATAACAGGCTCCTGTTAATAAAGTGAATTTTGATAAAAATGTGAAGATTTATAACGGCTTCGTTACCGCTAACCGTGTTCAGGATCGTACAGTAAATCGATCATCCAGGGCTTTCCGGTGTAGCTGACATAGCTATCCAGTAGCAGGCCTCGGCCATGATGCTCGATATGATGGATGACGGTATGCAGCAGTCGCTCTGACGGACATATATGCCCACCAATTGAACCGATATCAGCCTTGATAACACTGAGAGTGAGCTCCATAAAATGACCCTACTATTCAAGTTTGGGTTAGTGTTAATATCCTAAAGCTGCGCCAGAGAATGTCATTGATAAATTTCAATGCTTATCGTTATATTTACAGGCTTAATATTATTAATGATTTTTCAGTGAAATAATTTTATTTGATCAAGATATTTGAAGGAAAAAAATAATGATATTTAGTGATGAAACAATACAGGCAGTATGGGAAAAAGCACGTGGAATGCCGAATCGAAATTCTCTTGAGTGGCGGCAGGATCAATGCGGTGCATGGTTGCTTCGTGATCAATACAATAATAGCCATTCAGATTATGGCTGGAGCATATTAATTGTTGTGCCTGGCGGGGGTAAGGAGCTGGAAAATTTACAGCCATTTCACTGGCGCAATAGTTTCGACATAGCGACCAGTAAACCGCAATGTCGGGTAAAAGCCGACCGCAATGATATCGATCCCGGTCAGCATGTGGATCATCCACGCAATATCATTGAGTAATCGACATATAACGACTGACTGGATATTTAAATCAACAATTAACTACAGAATTGGGAGAAAAATATGACCTGGAAAAGCGGAGATGTAGCTAAACATGGCCGACATGATCGCCTGATAGAGGAGGAGGTGCATGATCCCTATATGGCGCGTGACAAACCGGTCGAACCAACGCTGTGTCCGGAATGCGGCACGGTGTTTAACAGTGGCCGCTGGCAATGGCTGCCGAAAGTGCCGGCAGATGCTCACGAACAACTGTGCCCGGCGTGCCAGCGCGTTCAGGACAAAGTGCCGGCAGGGTACCTAACTTTAAAAGGCGAATTTTTCGACCAGCATCGTGATGAGATTATGCGACTGGTACACAACAAAGTGGAAGCGCAGAAAGCCCAACATCCCATGAAACGGCTTATGGACATCGAACCGCAGAAGGACGGTTCGATACTCATCACTTTTACCGACATGCATCTGCCGCGCGGTGTCGGTGAAGCCATTGAGCGCGCTTATGAAGGCGATCTGGATATTCAGTATACCGAGCAGGCGGGTATATTGCGGGTGTACTGGCAACGATAGAGCATCGGGCTTTGTTGAGAACAATACTTTTTAAATTCAGTGACTAAAAACATAGTCTACAGATGAACGCAGATAAAAACCAAAGATAGTCCGCGAAGAACGCTAAGAACGCCAAAAAACCTTTTAATGTGTTTTTGACTTTTTCGCGTTCTTGGCGTTTTTCGCGGGCAATGTATTTGTCTTTATTAGTTTTTATCTATGTTTATCTATCGCGGATATAAATTAATTTTTTAGCCTTATCTGTAATTTTATTATGTATTTACAGCGCATCACTTAATCCCGGCCTGATTTTTTGTGCAGCATTGCATTGAGTTGCAAGGCATTCTGCGCTGCGTAACCGGCTTCATCATTATCAAAATAACAGTAAATCTCTCGACCTTGTGATGACCATGTAGAAAACGCTCCGGCCCAACCGGAAAGAGTAGGGGCGTCATAACTGCCCTGATAAGCGTCATTAGGCCCATGCAGCCTGACATAGACAAAATTGGTAGTGATTATTTTAGGGGAGAGAAAACCCTCCAGCTCATAAATGCAGAAGGCGGCATTGTTCTTTGAGAGTAGATCGTAGGCTTCTGTATTGTGCCAGCTGTGGTCACGAAATTCGAAGGCATAGCGGTAATCAGCGCTGAGCATATTGAGAAAGTCGCTCAGGCGCTCAGCATTGAAATGCCAGCGCGGAGGTAGCTGAAAAAGAATCGGACCGAGCTTATCACTGAGCACACTGATGTGATCAAAAAAAGTAGTCAGGCTCTCTTTGGAATCTTTCAGCTTTTTCATGTGTGTAATATAACGACTTGCCTTTGTGGTAAAGATAAAATTCTCAGGAACAGTTTCGTACCAGTTATGCAAGGTTTTTTTAGCCGGTAGATGATAAAAGGAGCTGTTGATTTCAACCGTTGAAAAATGTTTTATGTAATATTCAAGCCTGTTCTTTTGAGCGAGATCTTCGGGGTAAAAATTGCAGCGCCATTGATCGTACGACCAACCCGAAGTTCCAATCAGAATATCGCTGTCTTTCACTGTTATTCAACCGGGCCGATATTTTCCATTTCATGCACCAAACTTGCTCAGTCGCCCTGCATGCGCCAGTGCCAGTCCCATAAGATGTACGCCAGGGCGCAAACCAAGGCTGCCACCTCGACAACTGTACTCATCGAAATGGGTGATGTTATCGACGCGCGCATTAGCCGCATGAATGAGTACGGGTACGGGGTGCCAGCTGTGCGCAGCCATGATCTCGGGAGTGGAGTGGTCGGCACTGATCACAAGCACTTCCGGCTTTAAGGCGAGTAGCTGGGGCAGCAATGCATCGACTTCCTCGATAATCGAAACCTTGCTATTAAAGTCGCCATCCTCACCGCTTTTGTCGGTGTCTTTGATGTGTATAAAATAGAAATCGTGGGCTTCATCATAACGCTCAGTCAACAGCTTAAACGTATCCTTGTTACTGTTGGGCGGTTTTGCAATATCCATACCCAGCAGTCTGCTCAGGCCCCGGTACATCGGGTATCTGGCGATGCATAATGCCTTCAGCGCGAAACGCTCTTGTAGTGTGGGTAAGGGTGTGTAACGCTGAAATCCGCGTAGCAGCAAAACATTCGCTTTTGCTTCATCGGCGAGTACAGCATGTGCCTGCTCTAGAAAATTTTTCAGCAGCTGCGCGGTATGCGTGGCCGAATCCGATTTTGCTTGCGGCCGGTTAGGCGGCACGCCAGTAGTTTGCGGATCGGTATCGTAAATGTCATCGCTGAGTTTGCTGCCACGCAATACCAGTACGGCACGATATTCAGCTACCGTTTCCAGAAAATATTCGCAATCAGAATCCAAATGTATTGCATCACGGATTTTTTCGCATAACTGTTGGTTGGTGTTGGTAGCTAGACGACCGGCACGACGGTCGGTGATCAGCCCGTTATTATCGACACTGGCAAAATTTATTCGTGCTGCGATATCACCCTTTTGTAGATCAAAGTCGATGCCCAATGCCGAGAGCACGCCACGTCCGATGCGATAACGCATCGGGTCATAACCAAATAGGGCAAGATGCCCCGGACCGCTGCCGGGAGTGATGCCCGGCCCGACCATTTCTAGCAGGCCACAGCTGGAATCACGGCTGATGCAATCCAAATTGGGTGTGCACGCACTCTCCAGCGCGGTCTTGCCAGTGCTATGATCACGCAAACCACCAAGACCGTCGAGTATCAGGTAAATAATTCGCCCGCCTTCATGCACCAGTTCTTCCCAGACGTCTGTGATATCGTATGAATTACTCAAGGTTAACTCCAGTAGTGTGGGCGTCCGTAAAAGTCATAAAGCTTGATCTCATATTTGCGGTTAATCGGCTGCGAGGGATCAAACTCGGGACTGTTTTTCATCACCTCGCTGTCGATATTAAGGTGTACGTCTCTATCCACCCAGTGCACCGATTCGATCCAGTGCGGTGGAACCAGTACCTTGCGACCGTGCAACCAGTTGCGGGTATCCACTACCAGATAGCGCACTACCCAGTTAATATCATCGATCACAAAATCATCAACGTGACCAACTGCACCATCGCTGGCGATAACGCGATAACCTTTAACTTCCTCAGTTGAGCGCAGGTGACCTTCCCGCGCCTCAATTTCATCCACATCCGGTATCTCCAGTTCAGGAATCGGATGCACCACACCTGACGAGTCGGGACGTGCCTGCCACATATTCTGGCTCACCCAGTAAAACGGCAGGGCGTAATATTGGTGATAATCAATTTCATACTGTCGGGAAACAGGGGCGTGTTCTTCCAGGCGAGGACTTTCTTCAATCTGCCGACGTGTCAGATCGACGGGAATACTCTGGTTAACCCAGTCTGGATTACCCAAAAAAACCGGGGAAATAAGTACCTTGTGTTCCGGCAGCCATTTTGCCGTCTTAACCACTGCATAGCGGATGGTCCAGAAACGGTCATCAAACAGAAAGTCATGACATCGACCAAATTCACCGTCCTGTGTGTCGAGTATGTAACCTGTAATTTCATTGACTTTTATTAGCATTTATCAATTTCCTCGACCTGATTCTGCGTATCTTTACTAAATGTTTTGCTGTGAACGTCATGGCCATTACTCATTTATAATATCAATCCTGTTAAGTACGCCGATAGCACCTCCTTCAAAGGCGTTTTCTTCGGCTGTTTCATATTCACGTAGCGAATCTACTTTGCCGGTCAAGGTGGCAATGCCGCCTTCAACAGAAATATTGACGTCATCGCTGTCTATAAACGGGCTCCAGAATAATTGATTTTCGATCGCCGATTTAAGTTCAGAATCATTCTTGCCTGTCATAAATCCTCCGATGTACCAGGGAGTATCGTAGACTGACCAGTCATAAATGTAAGGATCATAAGTCGTAACATCTGGAAAGGCGACAGTAAGGCTGTTACGCACGTCGCTGACTCCGGATGAACGAAATGCCACATTTTCAGCAATACCTTTTTCAAAGTAAGTATCGACAACACCTTCCAGATATACGATTTTGTTTCTTACGTGAACCTCGATCTCATGGCTTTCAATATACGGGTTACGCAAAAGTGCTTCACGAATCTGTTCTGCTATTTCTTCATCTGAGAATTTTGCTAACGGACGGACTTTGATAAGACTGTTGACGCTGGCCACGCCGACAGTATGTCGAGCATCCCGGATGGCTGCTTTTTTAGCCTGAATATTGTCGACAACACCACGCAAAGTGACAATGCCATTGCTGACTGTGACGTCAAGATTAAAGGCGTAAATGCGAGGGTCGTAAATAAATGCATCCTTAACTGCTTCTTGCACCTCCTCATCAGGGCGTTGTACATATTTATCTTTGCGCAAGCTATCATCACGCGCCCATATTTTTACTTCAAGTTCTGAATCATCGACGACGGTGACGCCACTAATCCAGGCGTTTATGGCTGCGTGACGTTTTTCTGCAGCACTGCCGACAGCACCGGACAGATATACCTTTCCATTAGTAACGTTAACATTAATTAATGAATCATCAACGAGTGTGTCCCAGTGCAGTCGTTTTTCAATCTCGTCTTTAATTTCACTATCTGCGCGTTCTGATTTAGGTTTTATGTTGATATTATTTGTTACAGCCGTGACACCACTGACACTGCCGGCAACCTTTTCAGACAGTTCACGCTCAGCCCATGAATCGACCGTTCCGGTTAGAATAATCCTTCCCTCATCGTCCGCAGTTACGGCTATCTCATAACCGTTAGTGGCAGCATCATAAATCAAAGCATTATTGACATCTTTTTTTAAATCACCGGAGGATTTATCAATCAATGGATCAACTTCAATAGTGTTAATCACTGATCGTACGCCCCGTACCGTTTCTGCAATGCGCGTCGCGCGATTTTTCGCCAGTATGTTGTTTACGTTTCCGCTGAGAGTGACGATGCCTTCTGTCGTATTTACATCTATCGTATTAAAGAATATGGCAGGATCAAGAATTAATTCATTATTAATCTGGTCGCTAATCTTACTATCTGAAATATCGGTCGCTGAAATTGCGGTACTTGATATTAATAGCATGATGATCATCAGAACCATCAGCCAGAAAACATTCGATGAACGTAATAATGATTCAAAATGTGGGATTTTCATTGCTATTCTCCTGTTTATACCTGTTAGAAAAATATCTTAATCCAGTATCATGAAACCATGCATTGAAAATTATCAATTTTTATTTTTTGGAAATGCGTGAGTAGATAGATACGCGGAATCCTGCATAAACTTATTTTGCAATTAAGGATGATTTTTCTAAACCTGTTTATTTAAATGTTTTAGTTGAATAACCGCAACCGGATCTGTTTTTCAATTTTGATGATGATAAACAGCAACACACCGATGGCGATAATCAGCACGCTGTCTATAAAGCTAACCGCTTCTGTGCTGGAAACGGCCTGAAAGAAAGGCCAATAGGTAATAGCGAGCTGTCCAATAATAACCACGCTAATTGCCAGCCATACCGGTCGGGTACCGCGTATCATCTTCCAGGTTAATGAAATCTGCGAGATATTGCGTATATATAGCAGGTGAAATATCTCCATTATCACCAGTGTATTCATGGCAATAGTGCGTAATCACTTTAACGAATAACCCTGTGTCAGGGCATAAGCATGAATACCGAAGACACCGACCAGAAACAGTGTAGTCACCAGTATGATGTGCCACACCAGTTCACCGGTTAACAGCGGCTGTTTGCGCGAGAGTGGTGGCCGCTTCATGGTATTTTCCTCGGCATATTTCAGACCAATCTGCTGACCGATTGCGCCGGCTGTGGCGGCGTGATTACCGGTGATCATCTTTACGTTAATGCCTGCGTTGTGACATTGTTCTACAGCGTCGATGGTCTCCTTACGGGGCGGATCAATGAGACCGACCATGCCGAGCAGCACTAGTGAGTCTTCGATATCGCTGTGTTCCAGCACGGTGTGTTCCGGCTGCACCGGTTTCATGGCCAATGCCAGTAGCGCTTCTTCCATGGGATCACCTTACGCGTGAGCGTACCAGTTTTGTCGGCGCAGATCACCGACACTGAACCCAGCGTTTCGATCGCGGGCATACGCCGGATAATGGCATTACGTTTTGCCATGGCCTGCACACCCACAACCAGAGTGATGGTCAGCACAGCTGGTAGACCTTCGGGAATGGCGGCGACAATCAGCCCGACTACCGCTATAAACAGCTTGGTAAAATCGTGATGCAGAATGAAATAGCCGATGGATAGAATCAGTACGGCGACAGCGATAATGAACAGGGTCAGCTTTTTGGCGAAGGTATCCATTTGTTCAACCAGGGGTGTGGTCAGGGTTTGTACCTCGGAGAGCATGCCGCTGATGCGACCCACTTCGGTGTCTTCACCAATCACCACCACTACGCCTTTGCCCTGACCGCTGGTGACGGTGGTGCCGCTGAATGCCAGACAGTGACGATCGCCAAGTGGCGCATCGGCATCAACCGGATCAGTCTGTTTTTCAACGGCCATGGATTCGCCGGTGAAAATGGCTTCCTGTATCTGCAGTCCGCGCACCTTTATCAGACGCAGGTCTGCAGGCACCTTGTCGCCAGCCTTCGGCAGAACGATATCGCCAGGAACCAGCGCTTCTCCTTCAACAGTGTGGCGATGTCCGTCGCGCAGCACCGACGCTGGGTGCCAGCATGTTGCGGATTGCATCCATTACCATTTCCGCCTTGCTTTCCTGAATAAATCCGATAATGGCATTGACGATGACTACGGCAAGAATGACCGAGGTATCTATCAAGTGTTCCACAAAGGCGGTAATGCCCGCAGCAGCGATCAACACATAAATGAGAATATTGTTGAACTGATGTAAAAAACGTTTAAAAGTCCGCGTTTTTCTGCCTGTGGAAGCCGGTTAGATCCATAAGTTTCCTGCCTGCGTATGACCTCATCTTCACCGAGACCATCGACGCTGGTCTCAAGCTCTGAAAGTACCTGTTCCGTGGTTTTATAGTGCCAGTTCTTTTTATTTTCCATATTTTTGGTTTGAAAGCTAGATTCATTTTAGCAGAATCCGATATATTTAATCCTGGTAAGACAGTTTTCTCAGTCATGCACAATAATGCGGTTGTGATTGCTATCAATATCAACCCGTGAACTCGATTCTAAACATGCATCAGCGACTGCATTTAATCCGGGAAGTTTATTTTGTGTCGATAACTGCTGCAAAATTTTGTGGCCATCGCAGTTATAAAGAATGCCAGTATCCGACTGAATTTGACAGCCAAATGAATCCGCATCAACAGAACTGTTAAAGTTATCCTGCATCTGTAAAATAACCGGCTCCTGGTGAAGAATCTGGGCACTGGCTTTTTTCGGTACATTGAGTTCGTTCCAGTCTAAAACCGGCATGTTGTCATAGTCGCGCATTATTTTTACTCCGATGTGTTATTAAAAATTTTTACTGCAGAGGCGCGGATAAAATCCGTATTCATTTTATAAAAAAAATTAATTTGTAATGTATGTGAAAAGTAAAATGATCAGGATTTTCTCTGTTCTTCAGCGTTGGATGAATTTTATAAAAAGTTAATGATTAGTCAGGTGGCTTGTTCTGGCCCATCAGATACCATGGCGGTTTATGGGCCAGCCATCGAGCCAGAATAATGGCAGGAATGAATGCCAGCGCAAGAAAAAGTACTGCCAGTGCAGGCTTACTGAGTGCTTCACCCAGATCGAGTTTGTAGGCCAGCCATGCAAGCAGATTGAAAAAAACCGATGCACTAACTACAAATGCGGAAATGAAAATGAGGTAGGCGGCGAGCGGTTTCTGTTTCGGGTGACGGATACGTGCGACATATGGAATGGCGGCGGCGAGTATCAGCACGCCAAACATAATACTGAGGTTATAAACCAGCAGAGGATGCAGGATGAATTCAAACATAGAGTAATCCGTATTTGTAGGTGTATTTGCCAGCACAGTTCATTGATGAATCTCCACTCTGCCAACACATCATGTCATTAATGCAGCGATACCATGATCCTGCTATTGAGTTATATGGAAAGGATACCCTTCAATCAAGACGCGCTGAGAATACATCCGTGTACGCTCGGCAGCAGCAT
>JAVVEE010000034.1:0-26092 GCA_032251315.1 Gammaproteobacteria bacterium | reverse complement strand
CGAAGTCTACCTGTTCGCCGACGAACATCTGGACCTGACCGACATGGGCGAACACTGCCATGTCATTACCCTGCCGCCGGTATCACCGGTACTCGCGCCGCTGCTCTACGCCATCCCCCTGCAACTGCTGTCGTACTTCGTCGCCGTACAGAAGGGCACCGACGTCGATCAGCCGAGGAACCTGGCAAAATCGGTGACGGTGGAGTAGGGCTTGAGCTGATGCTCAAGGTAATGAGAAATCATGATCCACAGATGAACGCCGATAAAAAAATCTAAAAATCAGTCCGCGAAAAACGCGAAAAAACCTTTAAATTAGTGAATAGAGAAAGGGGCGCTATCCTTTATCTTCAACGGAAGCTAAAAAATTAATGCGGATGACTAAATAAGTAGCGTCCTCTTTAATCTAGAATCGCCCCAGCCTCTCGAGTCCTTTCTGTAGTTGTTCAGAGAACTTGTCAGGCATTTTATTAGCCGCATCCATTGCGATATCGATATCGCCCGGCCGGGTGTGTTTTAGCCATTCAAGTATAGATTTTGCCTGTTGCAAATCCTTGTTGGCCTTGGCCTGAAAACCCGAGGGACGCCGCTGGGATATCACAAGCTTATGCAGCGCGTAACGTGCAGGATTTGGAATATTCACCAGCACCCCGGCACCTGCTATTACGACTGCGGGCTGTGTATCTTCTAACAAATAGTCAAGAAAGCGAACCGGTTCAGCCATTGCCTGGAGGGATTTCAGAGGTATCGGCTTGCTACTGGTTTTACCAATCATCGGTGTGAGAATATCAACCCGAAGCTGGGCGCCTCTAACCAGAAACAAGGTGGAAGGCGATTTAAGATTTAACGCCGGCACTGGTATAAAGTTTTCATCGGCCGATTTCAACGCCTTTGCAATATTGGTATCGTGTTGCGTCAAGCCGATATGAATTCTGAAATCATCTGCAATATCAATGTCCTGGGTACGTGTTAACTGCTTGTCCCAACTGATACCGAGAGTATTACCGATCATACTAAATGGTGATTTACCGATATCAAACGTGATAATCTACACACCTTAATTATTTATTCAGGAATTTATGTCCAGTAAAACCCCGATCAGTGATCATTCTGATCCCGCAAAATCGTGACCCGTAAGCTCTATATCAAGACCTTCGGCTGTCAGATGAATGAGTACGACTCATCTCGAATGACCGATGTGCTTGGTGAATCCCATCAGCTCGAATTAACCGATAATCCAGAAGAGGCCGATGTGCTGCTGCTGAATACCTGCTCGATTCGAGAAGGCGCGCAGGAGAAGGTGTTCTCCCAGCTCGGGCGCTGGAAAAACTGGAAAAAAGACCGCCCCGATCTGGTGATTGGGGTCGGCGGTTGCGTGGCCAGCCAGGAGGGGGCGGCGATTCAGAAACGCGCGCCGTATGTGGATGTGGTTTTTGGTCCGCAGACCATCCACCGTCTCCCCGAGATGATCACGCAGGTGCAGCAGCATCGGCGTCCTATGGTGGATATCAGTTTTCCTGAAATCGAAAAATTCGACAATTTGCCCGCGCCCCACGCCGACGGCCCCAGCGCTTTTGTTTCGATTATCGAAGGTTGCAGCAAATACTGTAGCTTTTGCGTGGTGCCCTATACCCGCGGTGAAGAGGTCAGCCGCCCCTTTGATGATGTGCTGGCCGAAATTTCGGGTCTGGCCGAGCAGGGCGTGCGTGAAGTGAATTTGCTGGGGCAGAATGTCAACGCCTACCGTGGCACCATGCACGATGGCGAAGAGGCCGATCTGGCGCTGCTGATCCATTACGTCGCCGCCATCGACGGCATCAACCGGATTCGTTTTACCACTTCGCACCCCATTGCCTTTTCCGACAGCCTGATTAAGGTCTACGGCGAAGTGCCCGAGCTGGTGAATTTTCTGCACCTGCCGGTCCAGAGCGGTTCCGACATTGTGCTGAATGCGATGAAGCGCGGCCATACCGCGCTGGAGTACAAACATATTATTCGCCGTCTGCGCGAAGTGCGTCCCGACATCGCGATTTCATCGGATTTCATCATCGGCTTTCCGGGAGAAAGTGATACCGATTTTGAGGCCACATTAAAATTAATTGATGACATCGGTTTCGATCAGTCCTTCAGTTTTATTTATAGCGCACGTCCGGGTACGCCCGCGGCCGACCTCTATGACGGTGTGTCGCTGACGACAAAAAAACACCGCCTGGCCATATTGCAGGATGCGATTAATCGCAATGCCAATGCCATTAGCCAGTCAATGATGGGTACGGTGCAACGCGTACTGGTTGAGGGTGTTTCTAAAAAAAGTGATGAGCAGTTAGCGGGGCGAACAGAAAATAATCGCGTGGTTAATTTTTACGGCGACAAGGATTTGATTGGCAGCTTTGCGGATGTGCGCGTAATCGAAGTGCGCTCCAATTCCCTGCAAGGTGAGTTTGTCGCCCTGTCGGAAAGAGAGGCGAAAAAAAGACTCGCATGAGTGAGTTTTTAAATTTTGATCTGCTGCCGGTGGACAACAAACGTCTGGCTAATTTATGCGGACAGTTCAACGAACATCTTCAGCAGATGGAAGAATACTTTGGCATTGACATTGATTGCAACGGTAATCGCTTTCATATCAGTGGCGACGTCAACCGCTCCAAAGCGGCCATGCAACTCATCAAAAAAATATACAGCGTGGCCGATGTCGAAGTGCTGGTTCCCGCCCTTATACAACTCTATTTAAATGAAACGGATGAAAACACAGTGACCAAAGAAGTCGGTGACGACCTGCCACAGTGGCAGGTGAAAACACGTAAAGGCCCCATTAAAGGTCGGGGTCAGCATCAGCAGGAATACCTCGACAAAATAAAAACCAATGATCTGGCCTTTGGCATCGGCCCGGCGGGAACGGGTAAAACCTATCTGGCGGTGGCCTGTGCGGTTGATGCCCTGGTCAACGATGAAGTGGACAGGCTGGTGCTGGTGCGTCCGGCGGTGGAAGCAGGTGAGCGACTGGGTTTTCTGCCCGGTGATCTGTCGCAGAAAATCGATCCCTATCTCCGCCCCATGTACGATGCCCTGTACGAAATGCTGGGGGCGGAAAAAGTCGCCAAGCTGCTTGAGCGTAATGTTATTGAAATCGCCCCGCTGGCTTACATGCGCGGTCGAACTCTAAACGATGCCTTCATTCTTCTGGATGAAGCGCAGAACACCACCATCGACCAGATGAAAATGTTTCTGACGCGCATCGGCTTTGGCTCCAAGGCGGTCGTCACCGGCGACATTACCCAGGTCGACCTGCCGCGTGAAAAGGCCTCCGGCCTGCGCCATGCGATGCATCTTCTGGAAAACATCGAAGGCATCGGCATCACCCATTTTGATGCCCACGATGTGGTGCGCCATCCTCTGGTGAAAAAAATAGTCACCGCCTATGAACGCGAGGAGAGGTTCTAGTCGATGGCGGTAATTATTGAGCTGTCGATTTCTGATGAGTTCGATGCCGCAGCACTGCCTTCGGAAGCGGATTTTCAGCAGTGGGCGCAACCCTGTTATCCGGGTGAGGATGAAGCCGTGGTGAGTTTACAGATTGTCAGCAGTGAGGAGATGCAGGAACTCAACAAAACCTATCGCGCAAAAGACAAGCCCACCAATGTATTATCTTTTCCCATGGAGTTGCCCGAAGAGGTAGGCATTAACATCCTGGGCGACCTGGCTTTGTGCGCTGCCGTGATCGAGGCCGAAGCGAAACAGCAGGGTAAAGAACCTGCCGCGCACTGGGCGCATATGGTCGTGCATGGTATGTTGCATTTGCAGGGGTATGATCATATCGAAGATGACGAAGCCGAAGACATGGAAGCCAGAGAAGTTGAAATAATGAAAACTCTCGGCTTTGAAAATCCTTATCAATAAATTTTAAACTACATTACGTTATATGAAAAAGTTAAAGAAAAACGCGTCCTGGATTACAAAAATAATCAAGCATTTCAGCACGGATAAAGATGAGCGCGCCGCATTACTGGAAGAGATTCAGGAAGCGCATAAAAAAGGCGTCATCGATGCCGAAGCGCTGGCCATGATCGAAGGCGTGTTTCAGGTCTCTGAAATGCGCGTGCGTGACATCATGGTGCCGCGCGCACACATGGTGGTTCTGCACGACGATATGCCGGTGCAGGACATGCTGCCGCTAATCGCCAGCTCGGGGCATTCGCGCTTCCCCGTGGTCGATGAAAATCTGGATGAAATTGTCGGCATCCTGCTGGCCAAGGATCTGTCGCGTTACAGTGACGAGAAAAGCCGTAGCGAATTCGAACTCAAGGATATCATGCGCCCGGCCGTTTTTGTGCCGGAAAGCAAAAGACTGAATGTGCTGCTGAAAGATTTCAGAAGCAGTCGTAATCATATGGCGATTGTGATTGACGAATATGGCGGCGTCGCCGGCCTGGTCACCATCGAAGACGTACTCGAACAGATCGTTGGTGCGATTGATGACGAACACGATGACACCGAAGCGTCCAATATACAGCGCCACGGTTATCATCGTTACAGTGTGCGCGGCCTGACCCCCATCAGCGATTTCAATGAATTCTTCGGCTCTGATTTTAATGATGACCAGTTCGACACCATTGCCGGTTTTGTCACCCATGAAATCGGTCATCTTCCCGAGCGTGGCGAAGAAGCCGTGATCAGCAAGTTCCAGTTCAAGGTGATCAGCGCCAACTCCCGCCGTATCAATAGCCTACAGGTGACACTGCTGGCGAACTCGGAAGCCCCGGAAGAGGGTGCTCTGGCCGGTTGAAAATAAAAAATTATATCCACTGATGACTGTGGATTAATTTTTTTAACTCGTTTAGTTTTACTGTCATTCAACTTCAGGCAATTGAAAACCGATATGATCAGCTCCCTGCGATTACAGCTTAATAAACGGCTTGCGTTTCCTGTTCAGCAGGCGTGGTTTTTGCCGTTGCTGAGTCTGCTCGCCGGTGCGTTAACGGTGCTGGCATTTGCGCCTTTTGATCAGGTCTGGATTATTTATCCGGCCATGGCTTTGCTGTTTTATCTCTGGTCGTTAGCCAGTGCCGGGAAAGCGCTGCTTTATGGCTGGCTGTTTGGCGTGGGCATGCAGTGCGCCGGGGTGAGCTGGATTTATTTCAGCCTGCATTATCATGGCGGCAGTCCGCCACTGTTTGCGGTGTTGCTGATCTTTTTTCTTTCCGCCTACCTGTCGATTTATACGGCCCTGGCCGGTTATGTTGTTAATCGATTCTGTCAGACAGGCACGGCGCTCAAGTTGTTGCTGTTGTATCCGCTAAGCTGGGCGCTGTTTGAGTGGTTGCAGGGCATTGTTTTAACCGGCTTCTCCTGGCTGCAACTCGGCTACACCCAGATTGATCTGCCGCTGTCTGGGTTTGCGCCACTCATTGGCAGCCATGGCGTGGGTCTGTTGCTGGCCATAAGTTCGGGCGCGCTGGTGCTTATGCTGATCGATGCCGGCTGGCGGAAGAAAGCTCTATTGCTGCTGACGGTGATCTGGCTGATCGGTTTTTTGTTCAAGCAGATAAGCTGGACCGAAGCCACGGGCGATGAAATTAATGTCGTGATAGTGCAGGGCAATATTCCGCAAAGTGTTAAATGGAAACCGGAGTCAAGATCACCCACCTTGCAGCGCTACCAGCAGCTTTCCATGGGGCATGACGATGCCGACCTGATCATCTGGCCGGAAACCGCCTTGCCCGGTTACCAGCACAATATGAAAAACTACCTTGATGATCTCAGTCGCAGCATGAAAACAACCGACACCGATCTGCTGGCCGGCGTTTTCATTAAGGATCAGGAGAGCGGGCGCTATTACAACAGTTTGATTAATGTCCACGGCGGCGAGTACCGCAAGCGCCATCTGGTGCCGCTGGGCGAGTATGTGCCGATGCGTTCGCTCATTGATTTCTTCAACCATTTTGTGCAGATACCGATGTCAGACATCGCTTCCGGTGCCTATGACCAGCCGCTGCTGCACGCTGCCGGCCAGCCTCTGGGGGTGAGTATCTGTTTTGAAGACGCCTTTGCCCGCGATGTGCGCAGAGATCTGCCGCAGGCCACACTGCTGGTCAATGTCAGCAACGATGCCTGGTTTGATGGTTCGTTCGAGCCTTTCCAGCACCATGCGATTGCGCGGATGCGCGCGCTGGAAAGCGGGCGTTTCATGCTGCGTGCCACCAACACCGGCATCTCTTCGGTGATTGGGCCGAAGGGCGAGGAGATGGCGGTTTCACCCCAGTTTGAAACCCACGTCCTGAAGGCGCGGGTGCAACCCATGAAAGGCGCTACCCCCTATGTTTTCTGGGGCGACCTGGTGCTGGTACTGGGCAGTCTGGCGGTGCTCTGCGGCTTCGCCCTCAGGACGCGCCGCCGGAGAGTCAGCGTTTAGCCGGTTTGGCGCGCTGGAATAGCTTGTTTTTACATTTAGGGCAGGGTTTGATTTCACCGGTGGTGACAAAGGCCACTTCATGGCCGCACTCTGTGCAAATCAGCGTGCCGGGGCCGGTGATCTCACCGCTGTGGTAGGTGTGGGGTTTCTGCGGCGGCGTCTGGAACTGCTCCAGTTCGAGGCGGGTGCGATCGGCCACCGAGAGAAACATATCAATAATTTTGCGCTCGATGATTTCGATGTCCAGCTTCAGCCAGTCGCTGAACTCGGCACTGGATTCCATCATGTATTCAGCGGCATCATTAATGTCGCGCTTGATGTACTCGCCGATCTCATGCGCCTCGTCGGCCGTGACTTCGCCCAGATGAACGATCTTCTCTTTGGCGTCGTTCAGTGCTTTTTGCAGAGTAAGGTCGGAAGCATCGGTGTTTTCAAATGCTTCCCGAATGGTGCCCATCATCCGGTTATAGATGTCGACCAGACGATTTGATGAATCATGTTTGTGAGATGTCATAATTTCCAGATTGATAAGTTAATGTTTAGGGGTTTATGGTTTCCTAACCTGCACTCCTTCGTGTATCCTTCTACTCCATATTTATAGACCATAACAGTTGGCAATGTCGGCACATCAGGCAAACATCTGACCAATATCAAGAGACACGATGCAGAAAGAATATCATCCTCAGGAAATCGAGACAAAAGTCCAGAAAATATGGGAGACGCAGGGCACTTTTCGGGTTGTCGAAGAGGCCGACAAGGAGAAGTTTTATTGCCTGGCCATGTTCCCCTACCCCAGTGGCCGGCTGCACATGGGGCATGTGCGCAACTACTCCATTGGCGATGTGATTTCCCGCTACCAGAAAATGCAGGGCAAAAATGTTCTGCAGCCCATGGGCTGGGATGCTTTCGGCCTGCCAGCGGAAAATGCGGCGATGAAAAACAAGGTGGCGCCAGCCGGCTGGACCTATGCCAACATCGATTACATGCGCGACCAGCTCAAGCAGCTGGGCTTCGGCTACGACTGGGATCGTGAACTGGCCACCTGCAAACCGGAATATTATCGCTGGGAACAGTGGCTGTTTACCCGCCTGTTCAAGAAGGACCTGGTCTATAAAAAAACCGCCGCGGTGAACTGGTGCCCGCACGACAAAACCGTGCTCGCCAATGAGCAGGTGATTGATGGCAAATGCTGGCGTTGCGATAACTCGGTAGAGCGGCGCGAGATTGCGCAGTGGTTCATGAGAATTACCGACTATGCAGAAGAGCTGCTCAGCGGACTCGACCAGCTGGACGAATGGCCGGAAATGGTGCGCACCATGCAGCGCAACTGGATCGGGCGTTCCGAAGGCGTGGAGTTGCAGTTCGAGGTTGAAGGCGAAGCGCCGTTAACCGTCTACACCACCCGCCCCGATACCCTCATGGGCGTGACCTACGTGGCCGTGGCCGCCGAACATGCGCTGGCGAAAAAAGCCGCCGCGGATAATCCCGAGTTGCAGGCCTTCCTGAAAGAGTGCAAACATTCCGGCGTCGCCGAAGCCGACATGGCTACCATGGAGAAGAAGGGCATGGCTACCGGCCAGACGGCGCGCCATCCGCTCACCGGTGAGCAGGTGCCCGTGTGGGTGGCGAATTTCGTGCTTGCCGAATACGGCTCGGGCGCGGTGATGTCGGTGCCGGCGCACGATGTTCGCGACCATGCTTTCGCCAAAACCTACGGCCTGCCGATCAAGGCGGTGATTGCACCGGCCGATGGCAGTGAAGTCTCTGCGCAGGAGCAGGCCTTTGTCGAAAAAGGCGTGCTGATAAATTCCGGCGAGTTTGACGGCCTGACTTCGCAGCAGGCGTTCGACGCCATCGCGGAAAAATTGCAGTCTATGGACAAGGGTGAAAAACAGGTGAATTTCCGCCTGCGCGACTGGGGCGTTTCCCGCCAGCGTTACTGGGGCACGCCGATTCCGATCATCAACTGTGAACAGTGCGGTGCGGTGGCGGTGCCGGAAGAGCAGCTGCCGGTGGTGCTGCCCGAGGATGTCGACTTCAGTGAAGTCATCGGTTCGCCGATCAAGCAGATGCCGGCTTTCTACGAAACCACCTGCCCAACCTGTGGCGGTAAGGCTGAGCGCGAAACCGACACCTTCGATACCTTTTTTGAATCCTCATGGTACTACGCCCGCTTCACCTGCCCCGATGCCGAGCAGATGCTGGACGAGCGCGCCCGCTACTGGCTGCCGATCGACCAGTATATCGGCGGCGTGGAACACGCGGTGCTGCATCTGCTGTACGCGCGCTTTTTCCATAAACTCATGCGCGACGAAGGCCTGGTCGACGGCGACGAACCGTTCAAGCGACTGCTGACCCAGGGCATGGTGCTGAAAGATGGCACTAAAATGTCCAAGTCGAAAGGCAACACAGTCGACCCGCAGGATCTGATCAAGGCATACGGCGCGGATACCGTGCGCCTGTTCACCATGTTCGCCGCGCCCCCGGAGCAGTCGCTGGAATGGGCCGACAGTGGCGTGGAAGGCGCCTCGCGTTTCCTCAAGCGGCTATGGAAACTGGTGGAAGAAAACATCAGCAGCCAGTCGTTGCCGATTGATGGTGCGGCGCTCAATGCCGAACAAAAAGAGCTGCGCCGCAAGGTGCACGAAACCCTGCGCAAGGTGAGCGATGACATCGGTCGCCGTTATACTTTTAATACCGCGATTGCGGCGGTGATGGAGCTGATCAACGAGCTGGCCAAATGCAGGGATGACAGCAAGCAGGGTCGCGCCATCATGCGCGAGGCGATAGAGCTGATCACGCTGATGCTGTCACCGATTGTGCCGCACATTACCCAGCAGCTCTGGCAGGAGCTGGGCCATGAAGGCCTGGTTGCCGAAGCGCGCTGGCCGGTGCCCGATGAGTCAGCGCTGGTGCGCGATGAGATTGAAATGATCATTCAGGTGAACGGCAAGCTGCGCTCAAAAATCACCGTGCCCGCCAACGCCGACAAGGCCACGGTCGAAGCGCTGGCCCTGCAGGATGAAAAAATCATCAGCAACATCGAAGGCAAGAGTGTGCGCAAGGTCATCGTGGTGCCGGGGCGTCTGGTTAATCTGGTTGTGGCGTAATGAAGCGGTTGGCTCATGGATATAAAGTTTTTATTCTTGTGCTGATCGCGCTCGCGGGCGTGCAGACTGGCTGCGGCTTTCATCCGCGAGGTGAAATCAGTCTGCCGAATTTCATCACGCCCATCTTTGTCGACCTGAGCGCCAGCGATGACCCGCTGGGCCGTGAGCTGATGATCCTGTTGTCCGCCTCGGGTGCGGACAATCTGGCCGGCTCGGCGGGTGAAGCTGAAACCATTCTGACGGTTTCTAATGTGCGCCGGCGGCAGCGGCTCGCGGCGGTGGATGATCAGGGTCGGGCGCGTGAATATGAGCTGAATTATCAGTTTCAATATGAATTGAAAAAAACCTCTGCCGGCGATGCCGGGGCGGAAATTATAAAAACCAACGAGATCAAACTGAAACGGGATCTGTTGTTTGACCCCGATAATGTGCTGGCAACGGGCCATGAAGAAAGCGCCCTGTATGCCGAAATGCGCAAAACCGCCGCGCGTCTGGTATTCAGGCAGCTGAGCGCGAGTCGGCCCGCCGACGCCCGGCCTGTTGAAGCTCAGCCTTCCGAAACCCGGCCCGTTGAAACCCGGCCCGTTTTGCCGCAGCAATAAACCGGTTCAGAAAAAATGAATGTCCGTCCCGATCAGCTCTCCTCAGTTTTAGCCAAACGGCTCTACCCGGTCTATCTGGTCAGTGGCAATGAGCCGCTGCAGGCGATGGAAACCACCGACCTGATTCGCTCGAGCTGTCGCGAACAGGGCTATGCCGAACGGGAAATTTTTGAAGTCGATGCCAGTTTCGAGTGGCAGGATTTCAGCGACGAGGCCGCGAGCATGTCGCTGTTTTCATCACAGCGCATTCTCGATGTGCGCGTCCCTTCCGGCAAGTTCGGCAAGCAGGGCAGTGAGGCTATCAAGCAGTATCTCGACAACCCTGCCGAAGACACCGTGGTGCTGATCACCACCGGCAAGCTGGAGAAGAGCGCCAAAAACAGTGCCTGGTACAAGGCCATCGACAAGCTGGGCATGGTCATCCAGTGCTGGCCGGTCGACAGCGAACATCTGCCCGCCTGGGTGCGTCAGCGCTTCCAGTCGCGCGGCATGAAACCGGACAACAAGGTCGTCGATTACGTTTGCCAGAACGTCGAAGGCAATTTACTGGCCGCCGCGCAGGAGATCGACAAGATCTATCTATTCGTCGGCCCCGGCGACATCAGTTTTGAAAACGTCAGCGAAGCGATCACCGAAAACTCACGCTTCAGCGCTTTCGAGCTGGTCGATACCGCGCTCAAGGGCGATGCGCCGCGCAGCATAAAAATCCTCAACAGCCTCGATGCCGAAGGCATTGACCCGCTGGCCATCATCTGGGTACTGACCAAGGAAATCCGCCTGCTCTGTCAGGCCGCCGCCGACCCTTCATCGGCTGAATTCACCTTGAAACACTCCGGCGTATGGGGCAACCGCATGCCCCTGTTCAAAGCCGCGCTCTCCCGCCACAACCAAAAAACCCTGCGCTCGTTACTGCAACGCTGCATGAAAATCGAAGGCATCAGCAAAGGCTTCGAAGCCGGCGATGCCCGCGATGAACTGAGAATGCTGAGCTTCCTGCTGGCGACAGGTCGGGTGCGCAGCCGACGCTAAGTCATCTATACACACCGCCATTTTGGCATTGGCGCTATTTTTTGGTTGCGCTGTCTGTGGTCGTTGATCAGTACTGGATTTGATTATGATTCTGAATTCGGCAGCCTGAACTCGAGCAACCAACAGCGACATGCAGTTTTCAATCGCTATTATTGAAGCGGCAAAAAGGCAGCGCTTACCCGTGCGGCCGGGATTCGATATAATGCCGGTTCAGCGGTTGCCGGTGTGTCCGGCGGCAGGGTAAGTGCAACCACATTCAGGTCTATCATGAACAAGCAGTCCGAATCCATTGATGTAAAAAGTTATATGTTGCAACTGGGGCAGCGTGCGCGTGCGGCTTCGCGGGAAGTTGGCCGGGCTGAAACGGCGATGAAGGACAGGGCGCTGAATATTATGGCTGACCGCATCGATGCCGAGGCGGAAAAACTGAAGCAGGCCAATGCCCTGGATTTGCAGGCGGGCAAGGCCAAAGGGCTGGATGCGGCGCTGCTGGATCGCCTCGCGCTCACCGATAAGGGCATCCGCTCGATGTCCGAAGGGCTGCGCCAGATTGCCTCGCTGTCCGACCCGGTCGGCGAAATCACCGACATGGCTTACCGGCCTTCCGGTATTCAGGTTGGGCGCATGCGCGTGCCGCTGGGCGTCATCGGCATCATTTACGAATCACGGCCCAATGTGACTGCTGATGCGGCGGGGCTGTGCCTGAAGTCGGGCAACGCCTGTATTTTGCGCGGCGGTTCGGAGGCGTTTCATTCTAATCAGGCGATTGCCGAATGTATTCGCTACGGTCTGGAACAGGCCGGTCTGTCGACGGATGTTGTGCAGGTGATCGAAACCACCGACCGCGAAGCCGTGGGCGAAATGCTGCGCATGAAAGAGTCGATCGATGTGATTATTCCACGCGGCGGCAAGGGACTGATCGAACGCATCAGCAATGAGTCGCTGGTGCCGGTAATCAAACACCTCGACGGCATCTGCCATGTCTATATCGACGCCTCTGCTGATATCGAGAAGGCGATCCGGGTATCGCTCAATTCCAAAACCCAGCGTTACGGCACCTGTAATACCCTGGAAACCCTGCTGGTCGATGAAGAAATCGCCGGCACAGTGTTGCCAAAACTCTGCGATGAATACAAGGCCAAAGGCGTCGAACTGCGCGGTTGTGAAAAAACCCGCGCCCTGGTCGAGGGCGTAATCGCCGCCACCGATGAAGACTGGGACACCGAATATCTGGCGCCGATTCTTTCGATTCGCGTGGTCGAAGGCATCGACATGGCGATTGAGCACATCAACACCCACAGCTCGCAGCATACCGAATCGATTATCACCGAAAACTACACACTGGCGCGTCGCTTCCTGCGTGAAGTCGATTCCAGCTCGGTGATGGTCAATGCCTCGACGCGTTTCGCCGATGGTTTTGAATATGGTCTGGGTGCCGAGATCGGCATCAGCACCGACAAACTGCATGCGCGCGGGCCGGTGGGTCTGGAAGGGCTGACCAGCCAGAAATATGTGGTGCTGGGTGATGGGCATATCAGAGATTAGGGATAGTTGGCAGTTGGCAGTTAAAAGCTTTTTGTTTGGCTGTGTTTTAATTTTTTGCTGTAATTATTATCTTGTTTGCGTCATTTGCGCTTTTCGCGGACGGTATTTTTTTCTCCGCGCCTCAGCGCCTCTGCGGTAAAAGTTTTTTTGGTTTTATTAATAAACAACTATGGCTAATTCAAAACCCCTGCTCGGCATTCTCGGCGGCACTTTCGATCCGGTTCACTTTGGGCACCTGCGGACGGCGCTGGATGTGATGCAGGTGCTGGGTCTGGAGCAGGTGCGGTTTCTGCCCAACAGCGTGCCACCGCATCGTGAACCGCCGTGGCTGGATGCGGATACGCGCAAGGCCCTGCTCGAAATTGCCGTGCAGGATATGCCCGATTTCGAACTGGATTGCCGTGAGCTGGAGCGCGGGGGCAGATCCTACATGGTCGATACCCTGGTCTCGCTACGCGCGGACTTTCCTGCGCACCACCTCTGTCTGATTTTGGGCATGGATGCCTTCGCCGGATTGCATCAATGGCACCAGTGGCAGCGCATACTGGAGCTCTGCCATATCGTGGTCATCGCCAGGCCCGGGTTTGACTGGCCCACAGCGCCGGAGTTGCAGGCGCTCGAGCGCCGTCGAACCGGAGACGCCGGTGAACTTAAACGGGCGGAGGCGGGGCGGATTCTGTTACAATCGGTGACCCAGCTGGATATATCGGCCAGCAACATACGAAAACAACTTCAAGCGGGACAGGATATTCGGTATTTACTGCCGGAAGCGGTGCGTTTGAAACTACTAGAGAAATTGAATACATGAATGTTGATGAAGTCAGAGCACTGGTCAGAAAAGCCCTGGAGGATATGAAGGCCGAGGATATCGTAGAACTGGATGTGACCGGCAAAACCAGTGTGGCGGATACCGTATTTGTCGCCAGCGGCAATTCAGGTCGTCACGTAAGATCCATTGCCAATAATGTTGTCATGGAAGCCAAGCACGCCGGCAATCAGCCTCTGGGCATCGAAGGCGAAACCGATGCGGACTGGGTACTGGTCGATCTGGGTGACGTTATCGTTCATGTTATGCAGAAAGAGGCCAGGGATTTCTACGACCTCGAAGGTCTGTGGAAAGTCACGCTTGAAGAGAAGCAGAAAATCGATCAGCAAGCCGAACTCGATCAGGGATCTGCCGATTAAAGTATGCATATCCACCTTGTTGCAGCCGGACATAAGATGCCCGCCTGGGTGGATCTTGCCTGCGCTGATTTCCTCAAGCGTCTGCCGCCCGAGCTCAAGCTCACTCAACTTTTAATTCCCACCATCAAGCGCGGCAAAAATGCCGATATTCAGCGCATTGTCCGCGATGAAAGCCGGCTGCTGCTGGCCGCCGTACCTGCCAACAGCCAGATCGTGGCGCTGGACGTGCGGGGCAAACGCATAACGACCGAAAAGTTATCCGGCATTCTGGATAACTGGATGCAGCAGGGGCAGGATATCGCCCTGATCATCGGCGGGCCGGATGGCGTCTCTGAAGAGCTGCTGCAGAAAGCGGTGCTCAAAATTTCGCTTTCTGATCTCACCTTCCCGCATCCACTGGTGCGCGTGATCGTGGTGGAGCAGCTGTACCGGGCGTGGAGCATTTTGAATAACCATCCTTATCATCGTGGCTGATATTAGTGACTTGTGTGTTGTAGGTGCGAATTCATTCGCACAAAATGCTGAGTAAACAGATTTGTTCGAATGAATTCGAACCTGCAAAGACAAGAGGGTTCTTAACTTATTTTTTTCAGTATTCGAATTTAGCCTATGGCAGCCTTGAAAAGGTAAAATAAATCCCCATCTTATTAGCTGGCTAATTTTTCTATTATTTTTCAAAAATATATTTGGAGACAGAAGTAATGAGTGTTGAAACTACTGCAACAGAAACCATGGAATTTCAGACCGAGGCGCGTCAAATTTTGCATTTGATGACCCATTCGCTGTATTCAAATAAGGAGATTTTTCTGCGGGAACTGATCTCGAACGCCTCCGACGCCTGTGACAAGCTGCGTTTTGAGGCGCTTTCTGATGACAGCCTGTACGGCGATGACGCCGAGCTGAAGATCACCGTTGATTTTGACGAGGAAGCCAACACGGTGACGGTGCGCGATAACGGCATCGGCATGAATCGTCAGGAGATGATTGAAAATATCGGCACCATTGCCAGTTCCGGCACGAAAAAGTTTCTGGAAAAACTCTCCGGTGATCAGGCCAAGGATTCGCAGATGATCGGCCAGTTCGGCGTCGGTTTCTATTCCAGCTTTATCGTTGCCGACAAGGTTACCGTAACCAGTCGGCGTGCCGATGTCGCTGCCGACGCAGCAGTGCTCTGGGAATCCGACGGCCACGGCAGTTTCACTTTAAGCCAGACCGAGAAGGCCGATCGCGGTACCGAAATCATTTTGCATCTTAAGGAAGAAGAAAAAGAATTCGCCAATAATTATCGTCTGCGTACCATCATCAAGCAATATTCAGATCACATCTCACTGCCCGTACTTATGCCCAAAGTGGATACTGAAGTTGCAGAGGAGGGTGCAGAGAAGCCGGAAGAAAAGGCACCGGAATACGAGCGCGTCAACAGCGCTTCAGCGTTGTGGACTCGCGATAAAAAGGAAATCAGTGACGAAGAGTACAAGGAGTTTTATAAACACGTCAGCCACGATTTCGAAGATCCGATGACCTGGGTTCATAATCGTGTTGAAGGTAACCAGAGCTACTCGGCACTGCTGTATATTCCTGCGAAAGCGCCCTACGATTTATACGACCGTGACCACAAGCGCGGTATCAAACTGTACGTCAAACGCACCTTCATTATGGATGATGCCGAGCACCTGATGCCCAACTATCTGCGCTTCGTCAAAGGCGTGGTCGATTCCGATGATCTGCCGCTGAACGTATCACGTGAAATCTTGCAGAAGAACAAAGTCACCGACCGCATTCGTGGCGCTTCCGTCAAAAAGATTCTGGGCCTGCTGGAATCGATGGCAAAAAACAAGCCGGAAGATTATGCCACTTTCTGGAAGACCTTCGGCCTGGTGATGAAAGAAGGGCCGATCGAAGATTTTGCTAACAAAGAGCGCATCGCCAAGTTACTGCGTTTTGCCAGCACGGCAACAGACAGCGCAGAACAGACCGTCTCGCTGGAAGATTATGTGTCTCGCATGAAGGAAGGTCAGGACAAGATCTATTTCATCACCGCAGAAACTTTTAACGCTGCAAAAAACAGCCCGCATCTGGAAGTGTTCAAAAAGAAAGGCGTGGAAGTGCTGCTGTTGAGCGACCGCGTTGACGAGTGGCTGGTATCGCACCTCACCGAATTCGACGGCAAAACTTTGCAGTCGGTTGTGCGCGGCGATCTTGATCTGGGTGACGAAGAAGACAAGGCCGAGAAAGAAAAATTGAACGAAGAGTTCAAGAGCGTCACCGAAAAAGTTAAGAGCCTGCTGGACGAAAAAGTCAGCGAAGTGCGCATGTCACAGCGCCTGACCGATTCACCCTCCTGCCTGGTTCTCAACGAAGCGGACATGAGCGAGCAGATGCAAAAAATATTGGAGATGGCCGGCCAGTATGCACCCAAAGCGAAGCCCGTACTGGAATTGAATCCCGATCATGCACTGGTGAAAAAATTGCAGGGCCTGGATGATGCTGCGCTCAACGACTGGGCCATGCTACTGTTCGAACAGGCGGCACTGGCGGCGGGCAATCAGCTGGAAGATTCAGCTGAATTCGTCAAGCGCGTCAATCGTCTGCTCACGGGCGCTTAGTCGCTTACGGCGTTGGGGCTTTTTAATAGTGCTTAAGTTGTTACGCTGATGAGTGATTCAATGCGTCTGGACAAGTGGCTGTGGGCGGCACGCTTTTACAAAACCCGCGCACTGGCCACCGAAGCCGTCACTGGCGGCAAGGTCCATCTCAATGATAACCGTGTTAAACCCGGCCGTGAAGTTAAGCCGGGCGATGCGTTAACGATTCAACGCGGTGGCTTTACCTTTGCAGTTGTTGTGCTGGGCGTTAACAAGCAGCGCCGCCCGGCAAAGGAAGCACAGCTGCTTTATGAAGAGAGCGAAGCCAGTATTGCCGCACGCCAGGAGCAGGCTGAAAATCAGCGGCTGGCGTTCAGCGGACATCATGCCCCCGATCATCGGCCGAACAAGCGCGAGCGTCGGCATATCGTGCGCTTTACGCGCAAACATGAGTCATGATTTTGAGTAGGCACCCCGCCAACCAGTTAGTTTCCAATTTTAGATAGTGCTTTCACTTTTTTATATCGACTAAATTATAAACAGCGTGCAGGTTTAACTCAGCGCAGATTTAATCGTGTCGGTAATGATCTTTATTTTGTCTTCGCCCAGCTCGGGATATATGGGCAGGGCAAAACAGTTCCGGCTAACGGATTCTGCGACAGGCAAAGAAATCTTCTCATATTCTTCAGCAAATACATCCTGCCTGTGGAGAGGGATCGGATAATAAATGGCGCAGGCAATATCTTTGTCGCGCAGGCTTTGCAGAATGACATCCCGCTGTGGATGCAGACAGCAATACTGATGGTAAACATGGTAGCCCGTGCCATCTTCAAAAGGGGTGACGACATCGGTGCCGGCGAGCAGTCGTTTGTAAGTCAGATCAACGCGACGCCGGTTGGCATTGAAATCATCAATGTGTTTCAGTTTAATTCGTAAAATAACCGCTTGCAGTTCATCCAGGCGACTGTTATAGCCAATTACGCTGTGATGATATTGCCGGCTGCTGCCGTGATTGCGCAAGGCTTTTATTTTCGTCGCCAGCTCATCGGAATTAGTTGAAATCAAGCCGCCGTCACCAAAGCAGCCCAGGTTTTTGCTGGGGAAAAAACTGAAGGCGCCAACATCACCAAAGCTGCCGGTCTGCCGGTTTTCTATATGTGCGCCGAACGACTGAGCGCAGTCTTCGACGATTTTAAGCGAGTGCGCATCACAGACTTTTTTTAATGCCACCATATCCACCGGCTGACCAAACAGATGCACCGGTATCATCGCTTTGGTGTTTTCGGTAATGGCGGCTTCAACCTGGGCCAGATCAATGTTGAACGTTTTCGCATCGATATCCACAAACACCGGCGTGGCACCGACATACATGATTGCTTCAGCCGTGGCAATAAAGGTAAATGGTGTGGTGATCACTTCATCACCCGGACCCACATCCAGAGCCGCCAGCGCCAGGTGCAGGGCGTCGGTACCGTTGGCAACCCCAATGGCATGTTTAACGCCTAAATATTCGGCCGCCTCCTTTTCAAACGCCTGAACATTGGACCCCAGAATAAACTGGGTGGCTTCCAGTGCCTGTAATATACCGGTATCGATTTCATCTTTGAAATGGTGATATTGTTCCTTTAGGTCAACCATGGGAATGTTCATTGCGAAACCTTATTTGTTGAATAGTTCTGAAATCTTAATGGCGGTTGCCAGTGCCTGCCGGCCATCATCACCGCTGACTACCACCGGACTCCCATTCTGGATGCTGTCAAGAAATGCGATAATCTCGACTTTGATAGGGTCGTTGTTATCATAGACGCTTTCACTGATATCAATTTCAGGAATGCCGGGAAACATCTCCCCGCCACCTTTGCTGTATACCTTCATGACGCGGTTATGAAAATCGATAGTGATGCAGGAATTCGGCTGAAACAGACGCATCTTGCGTTCGGTTTTCATGCTCACCCGGCTGGCCGTTACATTGGCAACGCAGCCATTAGCAAATTCAAGTCGTGCATTGGCGATGTCGGCGGTACTGGTAAGCACAGGCGTTCCGGAAGCAGCAATCGATTTCACTTCGGAGTTCACAATATTGAGGATGATATCAATATCGTGAATCATTAAATCCAGAACCACATTGACATCCGTGGCCCGCGGATTAAAAGGCGCCAGGCGAGTGGATTCGATGAATGTAGGCTTATCCAGAATCTGCTTCAAATCCACAATGGCGGCATTAAAACGCTCCAGATGCCCGACCTGAATCAGCCGGTTATTGGATTTAGCCAGGGTAATGAGTTCATCGGCTTCATCGATAGTAACGGTGATGGGCTTTTCAATGAGTACATGACTGCCGTGAGAGAGAAAATCTTTAGCAATTTTATGATGCAGTGTCGTAGGGGCGGCAATACTCACCGCGTCAACTTTACCCAGCAGTGAACTGTAATCAGTCAGGGCTTGAACACCATGCTTGGCGGCAATAGCGTTGGCTGTCTCGGCACTGGCATCAACCACCGCCACCAGTTTACTATTCGGCAGAACTGCATATTTATCCGCATGGAACTTGCCGAGATACCCTACGCCAATTACGGCTGTATTAATCGTATTCATGGGTATAGAACCCTTAATTTAAAATGTTTTACGGCTTGTTATTATTGTAGAAAATCCATTCTAAAGATGATGTTATTTTCTGGTAAAAATCCGGGTGTTCTATCGATGGCACATCAAAATTACCTTGCTATATAAACAATTTAAAAGCACCCGATGTGGTGAGACATTAGCAGTTTTAATTTAATTTCTAACAATGTTGTTTTTATGGTTTTTGGTTCTCATTTGATCAAAACAAAATGGTCGTTGCTACTTGGGTTGATGCCGGAGACAAGTTGTAAAAAATTAAAGACACGTTTAATTTACCCGGACGCAGTGAAAACTGCAGTGTAGTAATTTATTTTTATAGTATGAGAGTGTCATCCTTCCTGCGCTTCAGCGTGGCAAGGATACAATGGTCACTGCTAGAGTTTGAAGCTGAGCTTCACCTGTGGATTGCAGCTACCCACTACCCGCCATGTTAAAAATTATTACGAAGCTTCGATATTTTTGCGAAAGCCTAAACGTGGATTTCATCCTTAGATTCGTTAACGGTGCAGCCATGCAGCACTGCTCCGGCCAAAATCATACCGGAATGATAGTGTGTTGGATTTAGTTTCGATATGTCGGAATTACGCTATGAGTTAAGTATAATGCCCACCATGCCAAGACCCGAAACCCCAGCACTCACCGTCGATATCATCATCGAAATGCACGACCGGCCGGATAAGCCGGTGGTGCTGATCGAGCGTAAATACCCGCCGCAGGGTTGGGCGTTGCCGGGTGGGTTTGTTGATGTGGGTGAGACCGTGGCGCAGGCGGCGGTTCGTGAGGCGTTGGAAGAGACGGGGCTTGAGGTATCGCTGGAGGTGTTGCTGGGTTGTTATTCTGATCCGGCGCGCGATGAGCGCGGGCATACGGTGAGTCTGGTTTTTGTGGCACGAGCAGCGGGTGAACCGTGCGCGGCGGATGATGCGGCGAATCTGGTTTTGCTGGATGTTTGCGATTCACAGGCGCTGGCAAAACTGCGTCTGGCTTTCGATCATGAAAAAATCATCGCCGATTACTGCCGTTATAAACAGCATGGCACGCTGCCTTTGCCGGATTAGGAGCCTGTCGGGTTTAGGGGGATTGAAGCGAGGGAGCGGGAGAGTGAGCACAAATTTTCCCGATTTTGAGGCGCATAGTTATTCTACGCAACGAAAAATTGGGGAAATTTGGGCCGCTCTCCCACTTCCGCAGCCAATTAATCCTAAATCCGACAGGCTCCTAGATCAAAAATTTCTTAACCTGCTGTTTTTTGGTATAATTTCCCGCCTCAGCGCACATCGTGCGCATTATTGCTAAAGAGTGTCCTTATTTGAGTAATCGAACCCTGTCGCTGGATGATCGTACCTATGCCTATTTGCTGTCGGTGTCGGTGGATGAAACCGAGTTATTGCGGGCATTGAGGGCGGAGACAGCGGGTGACAAGTTCGCGGTGATGCAGATTTCACCGGAGCAAGGTCAGTTTATGGCGCTGCTGGTGAAGTTGACGGGTGCAAAGCGCGTGCTTGAAATTGGCACTTTTACCGGTTATAGCTCGCTGGTCATGGCCGACGCGTTGCCCGAGGATGGCGAGCTGATTTGCTGTGACAACTCGGAAGCGTGGACGGCAATCGCAAAGAAGTATTGGCATAAGGCGGGTTTGCAGAATAAGATCAGTCTGTTTTTGCAGGAGGCGGCCGTTACTTTGCAGCATTTGCTGGATAATTCGGCCGCAGGTACTTTCGATTTTATTTTTATCGATGCAGATAAACAGAATTACCCTTTGTATTATGAGCAATCGCTCAAGCTGCTCCGTCGGGGCGGTTTGCTGGCGGTGGATAATACCCTTTGGTCGGGCAGTGTGGCCGATCCGGAGAATATGGAGCCGGGCACACGTGCTATCAGGCGTTTTAATGAAATGGTGAAAAACGATAGCCGAGTGACTAAAAGCCTGGTGCCGATTGGTGACGGTCTTACGCTCATCGTTAAGGATTTTGAATGATGTTGAAGTGGTTGAAAAAAGTAGGAAGCAGAAAAAATAAGAAAGCAGCGGCGAATCGAACTGACGCCGGACCGGTAAGAATTATACCCCGCTCCGAGCACAGCATCACCCGCAAGAATATCGACGAAAGCGCGCTGAAGGTTCTTTACGGTCTGCACAAAGCCGGTTATCAGGCTTTTCTGGTCGGCGGCGCGGTTCGCGATCTGCTGCTGGGGCATCGCCCCAAAGATTTTGACGTGGCTACCGATGCCACGCCCGAGCAGGTCAAGGCGCTGTTTCGCAACTGCCGCCTGATCGGCCGCCGCTTCAGGCTGGCGCACATTCATTATGGCCGCTACATCATCGAAGTGGCGACCTTTCGCGGCGATCACGGTGATTCGCAATCGGGGCACCTGGACGACTCCGGGCGCATTCTGCGCGACAATGTTTACGGTGATATCAGCCAGGATGTCTGGCGACGCGATTTCACCGTCAACGCGCTGTATTACAACATCGCCGATTTCTCAGTGGTCGATTATGTCGGCGGTTTCGAAGACGTCATGCAGGGGCGGCTGCGTTTAATCGGTGATCCTGAAGAGCGTTACCGCGAAGACCCGGTACGCATGCTCAGGGTCATCCGCTTTTCCGCCAAGCTGGGTTTCAGTATTGATGAAAGCTGTCAGAAATTTATTCTTGAGCAGGGCGCCATACTGCGGGACGTGCCCGCGGCGCGTCTGTATGAAGAGGTTCTCAAGCTGCTGCATTCCGGTCACGCCATAGAGAGTTTTCGCGCGCTGCGTGAATATCATCTGCTGGAACACCTTTTTCCCGAAGCGTCCAAAGCGCTTGATAACAACAAAGTTGCCCTGAAGTTCTTACAGCTGGCAATGCAGAGCACCGATGAACGCATCCATCAGCATAAACCGGTCACACCGGCCTTTCTGTTTGCGGCCCTGTTGTGGGCGCCGCTACAGGCGCGTATGGAGAAACGTCTGGCACAGGGCGAGCCGCCATCACTGGCGCTGCATAAGGCCGCCTCCGCACTGGTCTCCGAACAGGTGCGCCATGTTTCTATTCCGAAACGTTTTACCACGGTGATGCGTGACATCTGGGCGCTGCAGCCGCGCTTCTCTTATCGCCGGGGCAAGCGCGCCGAGGCGGTGTTCGAGCACCCCAAATTCAGGGCCGGTTACGATTTTCTCTGTCTGCGCGCCAAAGCCGGTGAGGACACCGAAGAGGATTGCCGCTGGTGGACCGAGTTTCAGGAAAATTTACCCGAAGCCCAGAAGCAGCAGATGCAGTCACGGCCTGCTCCGCAACGCGACAAACCCCGCCGCAGGCGTCGAAGCAGAAAGCCCAAGACTGATTGATGGCGGAATATGTTTATATCGGGCTGGGCAGCAATCTTGAGCAGCCCGCCGAGCAGATCAGAACGGCAATAACAGCGCTGAAGCAGTTGCCCGGCTGTCGCTATCTGGGCGATTCCGGTCTGTATCTGAGCAAGCCGCTGCTTCTGCAAGAGGCCGGCAGTGAGACAGGGCTTTCACAAGAGAAACAGGCGGATTACTATAATGCTGTGGCTCTGCTGGAAACAACGCTGGCGCCGCTGGCGCTTCTGGACCATCTGCAGGCGATTGAAAAAAATCAGGGGCGGGTTCGCAGGCACCGCTGGGATGCCAGAACCATTGACCTTGATATGCTGATGTACGGAGCGTTGCAGATGGAGACGGCGCGTTTGCAGTTGCCGCACCCCGGGCTGTGTCAGCGTGAGTTTGTGCTCTATCCGCTACAACACCTGGCTGAGAAGTTGCAGCTTGAAGATGTGAATATTCCCGGCCATGGCAGGCTAAGCGAAATCATTAAAAGCTGTGCTGAAAATGAACTGAAATATGTTGGAGAAGCACAATGAGTGAGGCCGGTAGCCGTTTGAATCTGTCCAAAAAGTGGCCCGCCTTTGTGGTGGTTGAAGGCCCTATCGGCGTGGGTAAAACCACGCTGGCGAGAAGGCTGTCGCGCTCCTTCGAGAGCGATTTAATGCTGGAAGGCGATTGCGAAAATCCATTTTTAGAGCGGTTTTATCAAAACCCCAGAGCCGCTGCGCTGCCCACGCAGCTGCATTTTTTATTGCAGCGTGCCCGTCAGCTCAAGGAGATCAATCAGGAAGACATGTTCAGCCCGGTGAGGGTGTCCGATTTTCTCATCGAAAAAGATCGTCTGTTCGCAGAACTGACCCTGGATGCCGACGAGCTGGATCTGTACGAACAGGTGTATGCCACCTTAACGCTGGATGTGCCCACCCCCGATCTGGTGATCTATTTACAGGCTCCGGTTGAGGTGCTGCTGGAGCGCATTGAGAAGCGCGGACAGGCGCATGAACAGATGATCGAAGCCGCCTATCTGGAGCGTTTATGCGATTCCTACGTGCGTTTTTTCTATCAGTATTCCGAAGCCCCGCTGCTGATCGTGAACGCGGCGGATATTGATTTCGCCAATAACCAGAAAGATTATCAGCTGCTGCTGGATCGTATTCTGGCCAATCGCGGCGGGCGACATTATTTCAATCCATCAGCTGTGATGATGCAGCAGGAGCTGGAGCAGTTATGAATACAAAATCCGATTCCTCGCCACAGAACAGAGCCAGAACCACCGTGCGCAGTTTGCGCGAGAAAAAACAGGCCGGCGAGAAGATCGTTTGCCTGACCGCTTACGATGCCAGCTTCGCCCGCATTCTCGATCAGGCTGCAGTGGATGTGGTGCTGGTCGGCGATTCGCTGGGCATGGTGGTGCAGGGTCACGAAACCACCTTGCCGGTGACGGTCGAGGAGATGCTCTACCACAGCCAGCTGGTCGGCAGAGGCCTGTCTCAGTCTTTGATGATTGTAGATATGCCGTTTCTGAGTTACACCTCGATTGAATCGGCGCTGGAGAATGCCGGGCTGTTCATGAAAGAAGCCGGTGCCCAGATGGTGAAACTGGAAGGCGGCGCGTATCAGGCGGAAACTGTTTCGGCGCTGGTGCAGCAGGGCATTCCCGTCTGTGCCCATCTGGGATTGCAGCCGCAGAAGGTACACAAGCTAGGCGGCTACCGCGTCCAGGGCCGCGAAGAGCGGGCGGCGGAGATCATGCTGGAAGAGGCGCGCATTCTGGAGGAGGCGGGTGCCGACCTGATGGTGCTGGAATGCGTGCCGGAGAGACTGGCGGAGATTATTACCAAAGCCCTGTCGATTCCCGTTATCGGTATCGGCGCAGGCGCCGCCTGTGACGGTCAGATTCTCGTGCTGTACGACATTCTGGGGCTGAGCATGGGTAAAGTGCCCCGCTTCAGTTACGATTTTCTCGGCCAGGCGGGCAGCATCGAAGGCGCCGTTCGGGCCTATGTCGAAGCCGTCAGGTCAGGCCGGTTTCCCGGAAAAGAGCATGTCTTCAGTTAGCAGCGCGCCGGTGCATGCACTAATCATCGTACGCACCGTCGCAGAGCTCCGCCAGCAGGTCAAAATCTGGAAGCAGGGCGGAGAGCGCATCGCCTTTGTGCCCACCATGGGCAGCCTCCACGCCGGGCATCTCAGCCTGATGGCCTCCGTCAACCAGCCGGGAATACGGCGGGTGGTGAGCATTTTCGTCAACCCCATGCAGTTCGGCGAAAATGAAGATTTCGACGAATATCCCCGCACTTTTGATGAAGATGTGTGCAAACTGGCCGAAGAAAACATCGACATGGTGTTCGCGCCAAGTGTGGCGGAAATCTACCCGCAGGGCACCGGCCGCGCGACTGCCGTGGAGGTGCCCGGGCTGTCCGGCATTCTGGAAGGTGAAGTGCGGCCTGGTTTTTTCAGGGGCGTCGCCACGGTGGTCAATAAGCTGTTCAACATCGTCCAGCCGGACATCGCGGTTTTCGGGGAGAAAGATTGTCAGCAGCTTTTAGTGATCAGGCAGATGGTGCGCGATCTGGCCATGCCCGTTGAAATCCGCTCGCTCGCAACTCAGCGCGAGCCGGATGGTCTGGCGATGAGCTCACGCAATAATTATCTGGATGAAGAGCAGCGGATTTCCGCAGCGGCGATATATCGTTGTCTGCAACACGTGGTGCAGGCCATGGAGGCGGGAGAGAATGCGCACTATGCGGTGATGCACGCCAACCAGGAGCTGGAGCAGCAGAGCTTACTGGTCGACTATATTGTGGTGCGCCGGCAACAGGACCTGGCGCTGCCCGAACAGGGTGATCGGGCATTGGTGGTGCTGGCGGCGGCGCGCCTCGGCCCGGTACGTTTGATTGATAATATGAGCTTCACACTAAAACAGTGAGATGTTGACTGCTGAGCCACTTCCGGTGATGTGGCTATCAATGGGGCAAAAAATGCTATAATGCGACTTTTAAACCGTTAGTATTCGATTTATGCAACTGACATTACTCAAAGCTAAACTGCACAAGGCGCACGTGACGCACTCCGAGCTTGAATACGAAGGCTCGTGCGCGATTGACAGCGTCTTGTTGGAAACCGCCGGTATTCACGAATATGAACAGATTCATATTTACAATATCAACAACGGCGAGCGTTTCACCACCTATGCCATTCGTGCCGAAGCGGGCAGCGGTGTTATTTCAGTAAACGGTGCCGCCGCCCACAAGGCCAACCCCGGCGACCGCATAATCATCTGCGCCTACGCCGAACTGGCGCAACACGAAGTGGCTAACTTCCATCCAAAACTGGTCTATCTTAACGAACAGAACCAGATCACCAGAACCTCAAACCAAATCCCCATTCAGGCGGCTTGATAAAACATAGTTGGCAGTTGGCAGTCGTCAGTTGGCAGCAAAAGCGTTTGATGTCGGAACCGGCGTTGATATGGAAGAGTTATTTGTATTCGTTGGTAAAAAGCTAAACCATATCCGCGAAGGACGCGAAAAAAGCCAAAGAAAATAATATTTAATGGTTTTTTCGCGTCCTTCGCGGACTGAAGCTTTTGTTTTTATCGGCGTTCATATATGGACCCACTCCGTTTTGCAAGACACCGATCATTGATGTGAGAAAAAATCATTGCTCTCATATATC
>JAVVEE010000033.1:0-26237 GCA_032251315.1 Gammaproteobacteria bacterium | reverse complement strand
CATCAACCGGCACAGCAAGCGCTGATGCTCATCAATGATGACTGGATGACGGTGTGCGTACACCGTCGAGCGCGTCACTGCTGTCAATTCACACTGGCGCACCACTGAGAGCGCTTCGGTCGGTGACACCCACGATTGCCGGATCACGGCAGGCTGATCCCGGACTTTTTTTTCAGCCAGTCCAGCTCCATCTTGAGCTTACCGATCTCGCTGTAGAGCCGCTCGGGCTCTTGGTGCAGAGCGACAGGTTTGGGGCCTCGCTTGCCTTCAAACAGGCATTTGGCTTCCTCCTGTATCGCTTTTTTCCATTGGCCGACCTGCACCGGGTGAATATTATATTCCTGACCAATCTCATTGATCGTCTTCACGCCCTTCAATGCTTCAAGACCTACCTTTGCCTTGAATTCAGGGGTATGCACTTTGCGCTTTTTCTTTTCACTCATCTTGCTGATCCTCAATGCCAGAGTACAGCTTAAACTACTGTCCGGAATATGGGGTCCACTTTACTGTAACAATTTTATTACACCTTGTTACGGTTACGTAGGCAATTGGATAAACAAGCTATTTACACTCAATGTGTAGCGTAATAGTTACTTTACGCTATTTCCATTTATACGCGGAACAAAATAACGATTCCATGACGAGGATTAAAATAGATGCCATACCCACATAATCTGCGTTAAAAAATCTCAGGACTGAATTTGCAATATTTCAACAGCACTGTTTATTCGTATCAGCACTTTAGGCACAGATAGTAAACAGGCGGTGAGCCGGCTGTGTCTCGAATGATAAAACCCGTCTAAAGTGTGCCGGCCATAGACTGGCAGCTCCTGCACCTGCGAAAATATCGCTAACAGACTGATAAAATTTACCGGCTATTCCAATGCCTATTTCAATAGGCATTGGCGTTATCATGGCAGGCTTTAGCGTGTGGTAGGCATTGGCATGCATTATTCACCCGATAATGGTGCGTGATATTCAGCAAAAGCATCAAAATTGACCGTAATTGCATTGGTATTATTAGTAATGCTATGGGTCATAAAACCGCTACACTGGTGGCATAAAGTAAACTGCAAACTCACCGCTCCTGAAAGTTAGCTTGATAGGCATGAACTTTGCGTGTAGAAACTGTGAAGCGCGCTATGGATGAAGGCAGTAATTAAAATTAATCGAAAAGGTGATATATGAAACTAGCGATGATCGGCCTGGGGAAAATGGGCGCAAACATGGTGCGGCGACTGGTACGCGACGGTCACGAAATCACTGTTTATGATATAGATGCTGACAGCGCTACCGCGTTGGCCGATGAGCTGGTTAACGTTACCGCAGTTAACAGTCTTGAAAAATTAATTAAGGCACTGATGCCGCCGCGGGTTATCTGGTTAATGGTGCCGCATCAGTTCGTGGATCAAAGCATCGAAGCCTTGATCAGCGCGGGCATGACCGGCGGTGATCTGCTGGTGGACGGCGGCAACTCCAACTTTAACCTCTCGAAAAAGCGTGCGGCTGATCTACTGACATCGAACATTCACTTTGTGGATGCGGGCACCTCCGGAGGTATCTGGGGCCTGGAAAACGGCTACAGCATCATGGCCGGCGGCAGCGATCACGCCATTGCCATGATTCGGCCCGCACTGGAATCACTGGCACCGGCCAAAGACAAGGGCTGGGGGCATGTCGGTCCGGCAGGGGCGGGGCATTATGTGAAGATGGTTCACAATGGCATTGAGTACGGCATGATGCAGTCATTTGCCGAAGGTTTCGAAATGCTGGAGGTCAAGCAGGAGATGGATCTGGACTTGCAGCAGGTTTCAGAAATCTGGCAGCATGGCAGCGTGGTGCGTTCCTGGCTGCTGGATTTGATGGCCGAGGCTTTTGCCGACGATAAAAAATTATCTACACTCAGTGATTATGTCGATGATTCAGGAGAGGGTCGCTGGGCCGTGCAGGATTCAATCGATCTGGCGGTACCGACACCGGTGCTGACGCTGGCACTGCAAATGCGTTTTCGCAGTCGGCAGCATCCCACCTTTGCAGGCAAGGTGCTCAATGCCATGCGTGCCGGTTTCGGTGGCCACAGCATTCGTAAAAAGAAGTAAGAGGTGTTCATGGAAAAAGGAGCAACAAACGTCTGTACCGGTAAAGCTGTCGAGCCTGCCAATATCGTCATCTTCGGGGCCGGTGGTGATCTCACCAAACGCAAATTAATACCGGCACTGGTAAAGATGTTGCGCTGCGAACTGCTGCATCCCGAGAGCAGAATTATCGGCGTGCTAAAAGGTCGAACCATGGAGACATGGCAGGATACATTGCGTCAGGGCATGTGCGATTTTGCGCCGGATATAAAAATGGATGAGGCGCAATGGCGGGAATTTTCGTCCATGCTCAAGATGGTGGATGGCGACTTGCAGGAAGACAAAACCTACGCCGATCTGGCCGCCTCGCTGGAAACTTTGCACGGCCACACTCATACCCTGTTTTATTGCGCGATACCGCCGAGCTGGTACACCACGGTCGCCGCAGGTTTGCACAAATTCGGGCTGACCGAAGAAAATGAAGGCTTCCGGCGAGTGGTTATCGAAAAGCCTTTTGGCATGGATCTGGCCAGCGCCCAGCAGCTGAACCAGGCGCTGCAGAAACTGCTGGATGAATCACAGATTTACCGTATCGACCACTATCTGGGCAAGGAGAGTGTTCAGAATTTATTGGTTTATCGTTTTTCCAACAGCATTCTGGAGCCGCTGTGGAACCGTAACTATATTGATCATGTTCAGATCTCCGCCGCCGAATCAATAGGCATTGAATACCGTGCTAAGTATTATGAAAAGGCAGGCGCATTGCGCGACATGATACAGAGTCATTTAATGCAGGTGATGACACTGGTCGCCATGGAACCGCCCGTGGAATTCACCCCCGATTCCGTGCGCGATGAAAAAATAAAAGTGTTACGCGCGGTGCGTGAGTTCGAGCCGGGGCTCATGAGCAAACAAACCGTCGCCGCGCAATACGGCTCCGGGTTTAAAGGTGATGAAAAAATAAAAGCCTACGTGTCGGAAGACGGAGTGTCACCGGATTCGGTGACTGAAACTTTTGCCGGGGTGCGTTTTTATATCGATAACTGGCGCTGGCAGGGCGTGCCTTTTATTCTCTGGACCGGCAAGCGCCTGCCCGAACGAGTCTCTGAAATTGTGATTCATTTCAAAAAGCCGCCGTTTAATCTGTTTGATACTCATGCCAACCCGCCCATGGCAAACTCCATGATATTTCGCCTGCATCCCGATGAAGGTATTGCCTTGCGCATGAACGCCAAAATGCCGGGCCTGACCACTGACAATCAGCGCATGGTGATGCGCGCGCCTTATGCGGAAAATGGTGAAGATGTCGCTGATGCCTACGAAGTGCTGCTGCACGATGTACTCTACGGCGATGCAACCCTGTTCTCTCGTGCCGATGAGGTCGAAGAGTCATGGGCGATCATTGAGCCGATCTTAAGCGCCTGGAAAGATCGAATATCCGTGCCACGTTATCGTGCAGGCACGCTGGACATACCCGGCATGGATACGTTGTTCGAAGGCTGTGAAGGCTACTGGCATAAACCGAGCTGAGCTGTAATAAATTATGAAGAGATTTCACCGCTGAGGCGCTGCCTGATATGCACCAATGGTTTATCTACAGTGATTTTGATCAGGCCGCAAAGGCGGCGGCTGATTTTATCGCCGAAAAAATCGCTGCTGCGATTCATCGCAATGGCGTCTGTCATGTGGTGTTGCCGGGTGGCAATACACCGGCAAGTTGTCTGGGGTATCTGGCAGCGAAAGAACTACTGTGGGATAAGGTGCACTGGTATCCGGGTGATGAGCGCTGCCTGCCGGCGGGTGATGCCGGGCGCAATGATGTCATGCTGGAAAAGCAGTTTTGGTCTCGGTTGCCGCAGGCCCATGTTCATCCCATTCCCGCAGAGCTTGGCGCGGAAAAAGCTGCTGAAATTTACCGTGAAATTATCAGCGCTATAGACTGTTTTGATATCGCCTTTCTCGGCATGGGCAAGGATGGTCACACCGCCAGCCTGTTTCCGGATAACAGGGCCCTGCATGATGAGCGCTCCGTAGTGCCGGTTTATGGTTCGCCCAAAGCGCCCGATGAAAGGGTCTCGCTGAGCATTGGCACCCTGAGCAAGGCTCACTGCCGGCTGGTATTAACCGCAGGTACAGAAAAAGCAGCTGTTATTGCACGCGTTAAAAACGATGAAGCTTTACCCATTAATATGCTGGGTGATATTAACTGGTTTGTTGATGCACTCGCCGCTTCTGCTAGTGCATAAACGCCATTTAATTTCTGGATATAAGAATATTTATTTGTTATATGATAAATACTATTGAGTTACATGGAAAGGATACCCTTCAATCAAGACGCGCTGAGAATACATCCGTGTACGCTCGGCAGCAGCATCCCTGCTGCTGACGGTCTTGATTGAAGGGTATTTTTTCCATGCGTTTTGTTAGTAATAATAGGTTTATAGAAGACAATATTTACTCTTTATTAATTTATCTTAACTACTAAGCAAAGGTGGAAACAATGCAGATGCAGGAAATAAGAGGGCTGGCCAAAGACTTAGGAATCAAGACTTCGCGTATGAGCAAAGCGGGATTAATACAGGAAATTCAACTTAACGAAGGCAACTTCAATTGCTTTGCCTCTGCCGCGAATGGCGAGTGTGACCAATCACAATGTGCCTGGCGCAACGACTGTTTCACCGCCGCGAAAAAAATATCCGGCTAATAGTTCTGCCTTCGCTGAATTAATTCAGATATAAAAAATTTAATTAAGTCGGCAGATAAGCACAGATGAAGCAGATCGGAACAAATCCTTGATCCGCGAAAAACGCCAAGGACGCGAAAAAGGCCAAAGAACAATTATTAAGGTTTTTTTGCGTTCTTCGCGGACAATCTTTTTTTACCGATTTTGTAGGGTGCAATAAACGCGGAACATTGCACCATGTATAAACTTTTTTACTGCGGAGCAGACCCTTTACGCTCATCCATCGCCTGTTGATACAGGGCGATATAGCGTTCAGCACTGACTTTCCAGGAGAAATCACCACTCATGGCGTTAACCTGTAGCTGCCGCCATACCGCCGGCTGCTGATAAAGCGCCAGTGCGTGCTGTATAGCCGCCAACAACGCAGCCGCCGATCTTTGTTTTAGCATAAAGCCATTAGCGGTCCGGTTTTTAATGTTTTCCTCGCTGGCGTCAGTCACCGAATCAGCTAGTCCGCCCACGGGGGTAACAACAGGTAAGGTGCCGTAACGCAGGCTGTATAACTGATTGAGTCCGCAGGGTTCGAAAGTGGAGGGCATCAGATAGATGTCACTGCCCGCTTCAATTCTGTGAGCCAGTGATTCGTTGTAACCAATAGTGACTTTCAATTTCTCAGGGTAGCGCTGAGCCCATTCGGAGAGCTCGATTTCATAATGGGTCTCACCCGTTCCCAATATCATCAGTTGAACGGGGTAGCTGACAAGCGTGGCCAGACTCTCCAGAATAATATCCAGACCTTTCTGCTCAACCAGTCGACTGATCATGCCAACTATAAGCACGGAATCATCAGCAGGTAACGAAAAACATTGTTGTAGGTCGCTTTTGTTCAGTGATTTCTTATCCAGAGAGCGGCGGTTATATTTCTGTTTCAGGTGCTGGTCGGTGCCGGGGTTCCAGTGCTTTTCATCAATGCCGTTCATGATGCCGGAAAGATCCCGTCGCCGGCTGTTTAATAATCCATCAAGACCGTAACCAAATTCGGGACGCAGGATTTCCTCTGCATAGCCGGGGCTGACGGTGGTGATTTTATCGGCATAAGCCAGGCCGCCTTTGATAAAAGAGAACTGATCATAAAATTCCAGACCATCAATGTGCCAGAGCTCTTCAGGAAGGTGTAAATCAATAAAAGTCCGGCGATCGAAGATGCCCTGATAGGCAAGATTATGAATGGTGAAGATGGTGCTCGGGCGCTTAGCGTGCAGACTTAGTAGAGCCGGCACCAGACCCGACTGCCAGTCGTTGCAATGTACCACATCGGGCTGCCAGTCCAGTTCGAGCCGACCGAAAGCAATGTCAACGGCAGCGTGACAGAAAATGGCAAAGCGCAGAGCGTTATCATGCCATGCCTGACCATGATGGTCGGTATAAGGCCCGCCCGGCCGGTTGAACGCAGCCGGGCAATCCACCAGCCAGACGATAACATTGCTGCCGGGCAAACGGGTTTCGAGAATCCGCGCCGAGAGGTTGTAATAAGAACCGGTGGCAACGGTTTTGCTTTTGGCAATGTTGCGCAGCACTTCCGGATAGGCCGGCAGTAACAGGCGTACATCCTGGGACTGTTTGCACAGCGCAACAGGCAAGCTGCCTGCGACGTCGCCCAGGCCCCCGGTTTTTATCAGCGGAAAAGCTTCACTGCTGATATAAAGAATTTTGTTCATGTCGTCTTCTTAAGCACCAGTCCCGCCAGCGGTGGCAAGCTGAGTTGCAGTGAGGCCGGCTGGTTCATCCAGGCAATACCATCGGCGGGAATTATCGAATCACTACCGGCATTAGTGCCGGAATAAAAGCTTGAGTCAGAATTAAAAATAACCTCATAGTCAGCCAGTTCGGGTACGCCAATGCGGTAATTATCCCGTATTACCGGAGTGAAATTCAAGACGACAATAATTGACTCATTCTGACTTTTTCTGAGATAGGATAAAACCGACTGGTCGGTATCATGACAGTCAATCCACTCGAAACCCATGGGGTCGAAATCATATTTGTGCAAGGCGCCTTGCTGAATGTACATGGCGTTTAGATCGCTCACCAGTTTCTTTACGCCGGCATGATGCGGGTATTGCAGAACATACCAGTCGAGCGTCTTAGCATGATCCCATTCACTCCCCTGAGCAAACTCACAGCCCATAAACAGCAGTTTTTTGCCGGGGTAGGTGAACATGTAAGTATAAAGCAGGCGCAAGTTGGCAAAACGCTGCCATTCATCACCGGGCATTTTGTAGAGCATGGAGCTTTTCCCATGAACCACTTCATCGTGGGAAAAAGGCAGTATGAAATTTTCGGTGAACAGATAGAGCAGACCAAAAGTCAGGCGGTCGTGATGATAATGACGATACACAGGGTCATTGGCGAAGTAATCCAGTGTGTCATGCATCCAGCCCATGTTCCACTTCATGCTGAAACCCAGTCCGCCCACATTGGTCGGCCGGGTGACCTGTGGCCATGCGGTTGATTCCTCCGCCATTATCATGGTGCCGGGAAAGTTGCTGTGCGTTATGTAATTCAATTCGCGAAGAAAATCGATCGCTTCAATGTTTTCGTTGCCACCATGCTGATTAGGTATCCAGTCATTATCTTCACGTGAATAATCAAGGTACAGCATAGCCGCCACGGCATCAACGCGCAGACCATCAAGGTGATACTCTTCCAGCCAGTAGACCGCACTGGCCAGCAGGAAGTTTTTAACTTCGTTACGGCCATAGTTATAGATCAATGTGCCCCACTCGCGATGCTCACCACGGCGGGGGTCTTCGTGCTCATAAAGGGCGCTGCCGTCAAAACGTGCCAGTCCGTGTATATCTTTGGGAAAATGGGCCGGCACCCAGTCGAGTAATACGCCGATGCCATGCTGATGGCAATGCTCAACAAAATAGTGAAAGTCCTCAGGCGTACCAAACCGGCTGGTAGGAGAGAAATATCCGGTCGTCTGGTAGCCCCAGGAGGCGTCGAGGGGGTGCTCGGTAATGGGTAGCAATTCGATATGAGTAAAGCCGGTATCCTTGAGGTAGTTAACCAGGCGATGAGCCAGCTCCCGATAATTTAGAAACTGATTATTCTCATCGCGCTGCCACGAACCAAGATGACATTCATAAATGGACATGGGTTCATGCAGCCAGTCGTACTGGTTTCGGTTTTGAATCCACGAGCTATCCTGCCATTCGAATGAGGCCGTGTTTCTGCAGATCGACGCCGTATCGGGACGCAGCTGTATCTGCTGGGCATAAGGATCGGATTTGGACAGTATCTCACCGGAATCGCGGTTGCGAATTTCAAACTTATAAAGTGTTTTATTTTCAAGACCGGGTATAAACAGTTCCCAGACGCCACTGCCGCCGCGCGAACGCATCGGGTGGCGTCGGCCATCCCACGAATTAAAGTCACCAATGACACTAACGCGAGCAGCATTGGGGGCCCAGGTGGCAAATAACACGCCGTCGATACCATCAATGGTTTTGGGGTGGGCGCCCAGAATTCTGTAGATGTACAGGTGCTTGCCTTCGCCGAACAGATGCAGGTCTAAATCCCCGATCTGAGCATTGAAGCTGTAAGGGTCGTAATAAGAGGTTACATTGTCGTCATTGTCAGTTCGGGTTAGTAAATAGTGTTCTCCAATCTGATCCAGCTGTTCGGTACAGATAAAAAAATCACTATTTGCCAGACGCGTAGCCGGAATGTTTTTTTCGGAGACGCTCAATTGCCGGGTGTCAGGCGAATAAAAGATAAGGAAATCAGAATGGTGCGCAGTCTGATTTCCTAATACATTGAAGGGTTGATGGTGACGAGCCAGGGCAATTTTATCGAGATCGTCCTGCAATGTCTTCAGCACAGTGGTGATTTTATCTGTAAAAGTAGTGTTGTTTAGTGGCATGAGCAGGCTGACTCCGCGTTAAATGTATTTCGCACTGACAAGTACTGATATATGAACATCAATAAGGGCCTGTGTGCAAGTTTAATCATCATATACTAACAAAACGCATGGAAAGGATACCCTTCAATCAAGACCGTCAGCAGCAGGGATGCTGCTGCCGAGCGTACACGGATGTATTCTCAGCGCGTCTTGATTGAAGGGTATCCTTTCCATGTAACTCAATAGTAAATGGCTCTGGCAGCAGGCAGACCTGCGTTTTGCTTGCCGTAGGACAACATTCTAAATAACGGCGTTATAACAAGATCAAGATAACTTGAGGTGTTCTGTATTTATAACGTCGTTCCGGTGTTTAAAATAGCGCGCTCTTATTGTGCGCCTGTAAGCTTGAATGCCCTACAAATAATCACGTCATATTTCGTTCCTGGTCACTCTTAGATAGCTGTGTTATGAATTATCCATTCATAAACACTGTCGCTACCCGATCCTGATTTTCTTAACAAAAATTTTCGAATTTATTAATGAATAATACAGTATTTATATTAAGTTTATTTTGTTCAAATATGGGCCGGTGTTTTCAGCACATATTGATGGCTGTCAAAAAGCACCTTGTTTATATGTGCTTAAACAATACAAGTAAAGCAGGCGGATAATTCTTAAAATACTATAAGCGCTTTACAGCAACCTGTATTGACCTTACACTGCTATGAAAATATTTTTTTAAATAATTTTTTTCACCGGCTGGTAATTGTAATAATGCTCACTGATATTCTGCTTTGTGCTCAAGTTACGATTATAAAATGTACTTAAATATAAAGGAGATCGGCTTGTATGACTGCACAAAAATCCCCACGGTTTATTAGTATTCTGGCCAGAAATACCCTGGCTTTAATTATGGCAGGCGGGCGCGGTGAACGCTTAAAACAGCTGACCGAATGGCGGGCAAAACCCGCCGTTCCATTTGGCGGAAAGTTTCGGATTATCGATTTCCCGCTTTCAAACTGCATTAATTCGGGCATACGTCGAATCGGCGTGCTCACCCAGTATAAATCCCACTCATTGAACTTGCATATTCAGCGAGGATGGGGTTATTTGCGCGGTGAATTCGGCGAGTTTGTAGAGCTGCTGCCCGCCCAACAACGCATCGAGTCCAGCTGGTATGCAGGCACCGCAGATTCAATATTTCAGAATCTGGATATTATTCGCGCTCATTCCCCTGAGTTTGTTCTGATACTCGCCGGCGACCATATCTATAAGATGGATTATGGCGCCATGCTGGCAGACCATGTTGAGAATAACGCCGATGTAACGGTAGGTTGTATTGAAGTGCCAATAGAAAAAGCCTCGGCTTTCGGCATCATGACGGTAGATGATGAATTAAGGGTTCGTGACTTCGATGAAAAACCAGAGCACCCAAAGCCGATGCCCGGCAGCGAAGATGAATGTTTATGCTCAATGGGGATTTATGTTTTCAACAAGGATCTCTTATTTGAATTACTTATTCGCGACGCTGATACGCCCAATTCCAAACGCGATTTCGGCAAAGACATTATTCCCTATGCGATTGACCATTATTCGGTATATGCTTTTCCATTTACCGATGGCGACAAGGGCGCCTATTGGCGCGATGTCGGCACAGTGGATGCCTTCTGGGAGGCAAACCTGGAACTGATCGGCATCACCCCTGAACTTAATCTGTATGATAATGAATGGCCTATCTGGACGCATCAGGAGCAGGCGCCGCCCGCCAAATTTATTTTTAATGATGCTGACAGAAGAGGCATGGCGGTGGACTCGATGGTCTCGGGCGGCTGCATTATCTCGGGCGCGGAGGTTCGGCATTCGCTGCTGTTTTCCAATGTAACTGTTGATAGCTACACCCACATAGACTCCTCTGTGATTTTACCGGATGTCACTATCGGTAAAAACTGTCGAATCTTCCATGCCATTGTAGATAAAGGCTGCATCATTCCTGATGGAATGATTATCGGTGAAGATGAAGAGGAAGATAATAAACGCTTTTACGTCTCCCCCAATGGTGTGGTTCTGGTTACGCCCGATATGCTAGGACAAGCGATTCACTATGTCCGGTAAAGCTACAACTACATCGCCGCTTAATGTAGTCATCTACTGGCACATGCATCAGCCTGAATATCGCGATCTGCGTAATGGCGAATATCATTTGCCCTGGACCTATCTGCACGCCATAAAAGACTACGTTGAAATGGTAGCGCATATTGAGAACAACAAGGCCGCGAGAGCAGTAATCAACTTCGCGCCGGTACTGCTGGAACAAATCGATGATTATGCGCAACAACTGGAGGGCTATCTGAACCACGGCAAGGCATTAAGAGACCCGCTGTTATCGGCACTGGCTGAACCGGTAATGTCACTTAACAAGGAAAGCCGCATTCATATTCTTAAATCCTGTCTGCGCGCCAATCAGGAGCGACTGATAAACCGCTTCCCTGCATTCAAAACACTGGCCAAAATGGCGAGGTCGGCACTGAAAAATCCGGAGGTGCTGCGCTATTACTCAGAACATTTCTTTGCCGATTTGCTGGTCTGGTATCATCTGGCGTGGATCGCCGAGACGGTGCGCAAAACCGATGAGCGCATTAAAGCACTCATGGCGAAACAGCAGTATTACTCACTGTATGACCGAAAAATGCTGGTAGAGGTTATTAATGATCTTATCAGCGGGGTAATAGGACGTTACAGGGCGCTGGCGGAGACCGGAAGGGTCGAATTGTCGATGACCCCCTATGCCCATCCGATTATACCGCTGCTGCTGGACATTAAATCCGCTCGACAGGCCGTACCCGACATCAAGCTGCCGCTGGCAGACGAATATCCCGGGGGGCTGGAAAGAAGTCGCTGGCACATGGAAAAAGGCATGGCGGTATTCGAGCACTACTTTGGATTCGAGCCTCGAGGATGCTGGCCCTCCGAAGGCAGCATCAGTGCAGAAACCGTTGAGATGATGTCGCAGATGGGCATTAAATGGCTGGCGAGCGGCGAAACGGTTTTGCGCAATTCGCTGCATAAATCGGCCGTGCTTCCGGACAAATGCATTCATCAGGCCTATCGTTATCGCCATACCGAAGCGGCGTGTTTTTTCCGGGATGACGGCCTATCGGATTCCATAGGGTTCCATTATTCCGATTGGCACGCCGATGACGCTGTTGCCAACCTGGTTCATCATCTGGAAAAAATTGCCGAGACCTGTACCGATAAAGCCGGAGCCGTGGTCTCCATTATTCTCGATGGCGAAAACGCCTGGGAATATTATCCGGAAAACGGTTACCACTTTATCAATGCCCTGTACGAAAAACTGTCACAGCATGACGGCCTCAAAATGACCACCTACAGTGAATATCTGGAAACCAGCGAAGTTAGAAAACCGCTGAATGAAATCACGGCAGGTAGCTGGGTCTATGGCAGCTTTTCCACCTGGATCGGAGACCGCGATAAAAACCGCGCCTGGGACATGCTGGTCGACGCCAAAAAAGTGTATGACCGGGTAATGAGCGAGGGCGATTTATCCAGTGAACGGGTGCAGGCCATCAATATGCAGCTGGCTACCTGTGAAAGTTCGGACTGGTTCTGGTGGTTTGGCGAATACAACTCTGCCGAATCGGTCGCCGCCTTCGATGAGCAGTTCCGCCTGCATCTCAGCAACCTCTACCAAATGCTGAATGTGGAAGTGCCGGACTATCTGTCACAGGCGTTTTCTTTTGGCTCGGGCCATCCTGTCATGGGCGGCGCAATGCTACCCGGACAGCGGCAATAGACGATGGCGCAGCACGCCGGAATCGATACCCTCAACAGGCAGCGCCGTGCCGGCGTGTTACTGCACCCCACCTCACTGCCCGAATCACCGGGCAACGGTGACCTTGGGCATCAGGCCTATCGCTTTATCGAATTTCTCCATGCCTGCGGCTTCAAAGTCTGGCAGATGCTGCCGCTGGGGCCAACCCATAATGACAAATCCCCCTACCAGTGTCTTTCTACCCATGCGGGCAATCCGCTGCTTATCAGTCTCGACTGGCTGGAAGACAAAGGCTGGCTGGATCGTAAAAAAATAGCCGCAACCGAAACCGATGACGGCTACCGCCTAAACTGCCTGCGCCAGGCGGCGGAAAACTTTTATCAGAAAAATGATGAACTCTGGTCGCATCAAGTCGCAGAATTCAGCCGGAAACATGAGCGCTGGCTGGACGATTACGCACTGTTCATGGCGTTGAAAAATCGCCATCACAATCAGCCCTGGTATGAATGGCCCGCAGCGGTGCGCCATCGCGAAAAATCGGCACTGGATCATGTCCGTGAGCAGTTACAGTCAACGATTAAACAGACCATCTTTGAGCAGTTTATTTTTTTCAGCCAGTGGCACGAACTGCGCAGTTATGCAAAAAAGCATGAAGTCGAACTGTTCGGCGATATGCCCATATTCGTGGCGACAGACAGCGCCGATGTCTGGGCGCAAAGAGAAAACTTCCTGATGAATGAAGACGGCGATATGGATTTTGTTGCAGGCGTACCGCCCGATGCTTTTTCGGAGACCGGGCAGCGCTGGGGCAATCCGCTGTATAACTGGAAGCACATGCAGGCCACCAACTTTAGCTGGTGGAAAGCGCGTTTCGATACCCAGCTGGAACTGTTCGACATGATCCGCATCGACCATTTTCGTGGCCTGCAGGCCTGCTGGCAAATTCCCGCTGAAGATGAAACCGCGGTAAACGGCAGCTGGGTCGAAGTCCCGGGTCGGGAGTTGTTGCAGGCCCTGTTTGAAGTCTTCCATCGTCTGCCGTTGGTAGCAGAAGATCTGGGCCTGATTACCGATGAAGTGATCGAGTTGAAAGAGTCATTCAATCTGCCGGGCATGAAAGTTCTGCAATTTGCTTTTGACGGTAATAATAACAACCCCCACCTGCCGCACCGTCATGAGGTGAATGCCCTCATCTATACCGGCACCCATGATAATGACACCACGCTGGGATGGTTCAATGACAAAAGCAACTATAATAAGGCCTATTTTGAAGACTACACCGGCCAGAAGATCGAGTCGGCCGAGCAGGCGGTATGGATAATGATGCGCCTGGCCATGGCCTCCGTTTCATTTTTAGCGGTGCTTCCCATGCAGGATCTGCTTATGCTGAACTCATCGGCACGTATGAACTCACCGGGCACCGTCGGCAATAACTGGCACTGGCGGCTGGACACAGCCGTAATGAAACCGGAGCTGATTAAAGAGTTATCGCGCTTAATAAAGTTATATCAAAGGTAAAATTATGTCCAATCAAAGAGCAGAGTGCAGTATCAAATTACCCCAGATAGCAAAATTACCCAGCGACAGCGAAGCGCTGGCACAGGATTTTGAGCGGTATTTGACACGCCATCTGGGCCGTTATGTCGGCTGCGTACCGCACTACCTCTACGAAGCCCTGGCGCTGACTTTGCGTGATCGCATTATCACCGACTGGCGCAACACCTGGATCAGTTATGAAAAGAAGGGGCTCAAAAAAGCCCACTACATGTCGCTGGAGTTTTTGATCGGGCGTTCATTAGGCAATCACCTCCTCAATATGGATATCGAAAGCGAAACCAGAGCAGCCATGAACAAGTTTGCACTGGAACTGGAAGAGGTTATTAGTCAGGAACGGGATGCCGGATTGGGCAACGGTGGCCTGGGCCGTCTCGCCGCCTGTTTCATGGACAGCTGCGCCACCCTGAAACTACCGGTTATCGGCTATGGCATTCGCTACGAGTACGGCATGTTTAGTCAGAAAATAGAAAATGGTTATCAGATTGAAGAAGCTGATCACTGGCTCCGAGACGGCAACCCCTGGGAGCTCGAGCGACCCGAGTTTACCCAGGTCATCAAGTTTGGCGGGCACCTGGAATGGGTGCGCAACGGCCATCGCAAACCCCACACGGTCTGGACGGACACCGATGATATTCTGGCGATTCCCTACGATGTGCCCATCTCCGGCTATAAAAACGACACCGTCAATACCCTGCGCCTGTGGAAAGCCAGCGCCACCAATGTTTTCAGTCTGGAAGATTTCAACGCAGGCAGTTATTCAGAAGCCGTTGAAGCCAAGAATGATGCAGAGCACATTACCATGGTGCTCTATCCCAATGATGCCAGTGAAAGTGGTAAGGAGCTGCGTTTAAAACAGCAGTACTTTTTAGCCTCTGCCAGTTTGCAGGATGTTTTCAGAATGTGGCACATCAATGAAGGTAAAGACTTCAGCAACTTCGCACGGCAAAATGTTTTTCAATTGAATGATACCCATCCATCCATTGCCGTTGCAGAATTAATGCGCCTGCTCATTGATGAAAAATATATGTCCTGGAATGACGCCTGGAACATAACCACTCAGACCATGGCCTATACCAACCATACCCTGCTGCCGGAAGCGCTGGAAAAGTGGCCGGTAGCCATGTTTGAAAAACTGCTGCCGCGTTTGTTGCAGATTATTTATGAAATTAACGTACGCTTTCTTGATCAGGTCATCAAGAAATGGCCCGGACGTGTCGAGAGACAACGCCGGATGTCCATTATTGAAGAAGGCGAGGTGAAATATGTGCGCATGGCCTACCTCGCCATCGTCGGCAGCTTTTCGGTCAATGGCGTAGCGGCACTGCACTCACGCCTGCTTACCGAGGGGCTGTTTAAAGATTTTTATGAGCTCTGGCCGGAGAAATTTAACAACAAGACCAATGGCGTCACACCGCGACGTTGGGTGGCCTATTCAAATCCATTGATGAGCCAGCTGATCACAGAGAATCTGGGTGACGAATGGATCAGAAGCTTTGAAAACATTGCCCAATTAAAAAGCTATGCGGGTGATCAGGCATTTGCAATGCGCTGGTCAGAAATAAAAACTGAAAACAAGAAAAGACTGGCCGAACTGGTGAAAAAAGAGTGTGGTATAGACTTTGAAGTGAGTTCGCTGTTTGATGTGCAGGTAAAGCGCATTCATGAATACAAAAGGCAGCTGCTGAATGTACTGCATGTTATTCATCTGTATGATCGTATTAAACGCGGAGACACCGATAACTGGACCAACCGCTGCGTGCTCATCGGCGGCAAAGCTGCACCGGGTTATCGTCTGGCCAAATCCATCATTAAATTAATTAACAACGTCGCCGAAGTGATTAATACCGATGACGAGATCGGCAATAAATTAAAACTGGCCTTCATGCCTAATTACGGCGTCTCCAAAATGCAGGTTATCTGCCCCGGCACCGACCTGTCCGAGCAAACCTCAACCGCAGGCAAGGAAGCCTCAGGCACGGGCAACATGAAATTTATGATGAACGGCGCACTGACCATCGGCACCTACGACGGCGCCAACATCGAAATTATTGACGCGGTAGGCGAAGACAACTTCTTCCTGTTCGGTTTAACCGCGGAAGAAGTCAGCGTACAACGAAACAATTATGACCCGGCCGGCCTGATTGAACAGGACAACGACCTCAAACGGGTCTTTCATCTGCTCGACTGCGGCCATTTCAATAGCTTTGAATACGGCATCTTTGATGAAATCATCGCCTCATTAATTAATCCGCATGACCCCTGGTTAACACTGGCCGATTTCAGAAGTTATATCGAAGCGCAGAAAAAAGCCTCCGCGGCTTATAAAGACCATGACGCATGGACTAGAATGAGCATCCACAACACCGCCTGCAGCGGTCATTTCTCCACCGACAGAACCATGCAGGAATACAACCGGGATATCTGGAAGCTTAATGATTAAGGTTTTATATTGTTTTTGTAGGTCGGGAAGCCTTTCCCGACATGGTTTAACAACGCATAGCTCGTACAGATTTTCCCGCTGCTCGAGATTTCATCGACAAGGGCTTGCCGACCTACAGGTGATTTTTTTGCGGACAGGCTTTATCCCTCTCTATCTGCGCATTAACGCCACCCTCACGCTATTACCAAAATCAGGTAATTACATCCGGTTGCTCGCGCCGGCTGCGGCTTTTGATCTCGGCGATGCTGTTGGCGATTTCGATCAGTTCAAGTAATGCGGTTTGGGTGGGCAGGTCGTGCAGGTTCACATCGGTGACATACTTTTCAATATAGATGCGCAGAGTGGCGCCTTCGGTGCCGGTGCCGGAGAGTCTGAAGACAATGCGCGATTCATCTTCAAACAGTATGCGGATGCCCTGATTTTCGGTGACGCTGCCATCGACCGGGTCGGTGTAGCTGAAGTCGTCACACAATAAAACTTTGTAACCGTCATATACATTCCCTGCCAGCGACGGTGCCTGTGCTCTCAAGTTCTGCATCAGGGCATCGGCGACGTCGCTATCAATCGCTTCATAATCATGCCGGGTATAGTAGTGCCGACCATAGCGCTGCCAGTGCGAGCGGGTGATCTCTTCCACCGACTGCTGCTTAAGTGCAATCAGGTTAAGCCAGAACAGCACCGCCCAGATACCATCTTTTTCACGAAGATGATCCGATCCCGAGCCAAAGCTCTCCTCACCGCAAAGTGTTATGCGCTTGTCGTCGAGCAGGTTGCCGAAGTATTTCCAGCCGGTGGGGGTTTCGTAACAGTCGATGCCCATGGTCTCCGCCACCTTGTCGACTGCGCGACTGGTGGGCAGTGAGCGGGCAACGCCGCGAATGCCCTGCTTGTAACCGGGTAGCAGATGGGCGTTGGCGGTCATGATCGCCAGGCTGTCACTGGGGTTCACGAAAAAGTTGCGCCCCAGAATCATGTTGCGGTCACCGTCGCCGTCCGAAGCAGCGCCCAGTCCCGGTGCCGAAGGGCCGGCATAAAGTCGGGCGACCAGCTCTTTCGCGTGGGCCAGATTGGGATCAGGATGGCCGCCACCAAAATCCTCCAGCGGTACACCATTGATCACCGCGTCGACATTGGCGGCCAGCCGGTGTTCAAATATTTCATGCGCATAGGGACCGGTAACCGCGTGCATGGCATCAAAACACATGCTCAGTCGACCGGTTGTGAAAAGCATTTTTATTTTTCCAAAATCAAACAGCGTCTCCATCAGATTTGCATAATCACGTACCGGATCAACCACCTCGATCTGCATCTCACCGATTGTGCAACTGTGCTGATGCTCGAGCGCAATATCGTCAGCCTCCACAATCTGGTATTCACTGATGTTCCGGCTGACTTTATACACGGCATCGGTAAACGAAGTAGGTGCCGGGCCACCATTAGCGATGTTGAACTTAATGCCGAAATCACCATCCACCCCGGCCGGGTTGTGGCTGGCCGAAAGAATAATGCCGCCGGCCGCATGGTATTTTCGAATCAGGCATGAAACCGCCGGCGTGGATAACAGGCCCTGCTCGCCCACCATCACTCGCTTGACCCCGAAGGCGGCTGCCATTTTCAGAATGACCTGAATAGCCTGCTTATTATAATAACGACCATCACCGCCAAGAATGAGCAGTCCGCCTTTCAGTTCGGTGGCGACATTGAAAATTGACTGTGCAAAATTTTCCAGGTAATGCGGTTGTTGAAAATCAGTGACTTTTTTACGCAGTCCGGAGGTACCGGGCTTCTGTCCGGGATAGGGTGTTGTTTTTATATGGGTCATAGTTTTTAATGTAATAAAATGGATGCAGGTGAATAGTTACTAACAAAACGCATGGAAAGGATACCCTTCAATCAAGACCGTCAGCAGCAGGGATGCTGCTGCCGAGCGTACACGGATGTATTCTCAGCGCGTCTTGATTGAAGGGTATCCTTTCCATGTAACTCAATAGTACATTACCACTCGCGCAGGTCAAATGTTTAAGCCGCTTTTGCCGGTCCCTTTGAATTTCGTAGGTAGGCACCGTTTTTGTACCTGAGCCTAAACTATAAATTACCATAATGAGACCATGGCTGGGGTCTGCGATAAGCCTATTAAAATAAAATCCGATGGTCGTTATTTACGCCTTTTCTTATTAAAAATAAAAAAATGGAGATACAGTCAACCATGTCTGAACTTACGCGCACGAGTGCCTGGCTGGCGTTGCAAAAACATTACGATGAATTCAAGCATATTCATATGCGTGACATGTTTGCAGAGGATGATCAGCGTTTTGATAAATATTCGCTGCAACTCAAAGGCATTCTTTATGATTATTCCAAAAACCGTATCAATGATAAAACCATAGAATTATTACTGCAACTGGTCGAGGAAACAGAGCTGCCTCTGTGGATAGAAAAAATGTTCACCGGTGAGGCCATCAACCACACCGAGCAGCGTGCAGTGCTGCATACCGCCCTGAGGGATCAGGGTGATCAGCCGCTTCTGCTGGACGGCGTAGATATTCTTCCCGAGATCAGGGCAGAGCGGCAACGGGTCAAACACCTGGCCGATAAAGTCAGAACCCGGGAGTGGCGCGGCGCGACCAATCAGGCCATTACCGATGTGGTTAATCTGGGCATCGGCGGTTCATACCTCGGGCCGTTGATGGTCACCGAAGCTTTACGGCCCTACACCCTGCACGATCTTAAAATCCATTTTGTCTCCAATGTCGATGAAAATCACATCAACGATACCCTGGAATTTCTCAACCCTGAGACCACCCTGTTTGTGGTTGCTTCAAAATCGTTCACCACGCAGGACACCATGGTCAACGCCGAAACCGCGCGTCAGTGGTGCATCAACAAACTGGGCAGCGATGAGCATATCCACCGCCACTTCATCGCCGTTACCTCTAACGTGGAGCTGGCCAAGGAGTTCGGCATTAACGAAGCTAATATATTCAAAATGTGGGACTGGGTGGGCGGGCGTTATTCACTCTGGTCTTCAATCGGCGTGACCATTATGATCGCCATCGGCTCCGAACAGTTTGATGAATTGCTGGAAGGGGCCTATGAGGTCGACCAGCATTTCCGACATGCGCCTCCGGAAAAAAACATTCCGATTTTGATGGCGCTGTTAGGCATCTGGTACAACAATTTTTTTGAGGCCCAGAGCACGGCTGTCTTGCCCTACGACCAGCATCTGCACTATTTTCCGGCCTACATGCAACAGGCCGACATGGAAAGTAACGGCAAAAGTGTCGATCGTCAGGGCCACGAAGTGGACTACACCACCGGGCCAATCATTTTCGGCGAGATCGGCATCGCCGCTCAGCACGCCTTTTTCCAGCTCCTGCATCAGGGCACCAAGCTGGTACCTGTGGATATTCTGGCACCGGCCTACAGCCTGCGCTGTATCGCCCGCCATCATCGCGCCCTCATGTCCAATGTCTTCGCTCAGTCCGAAGCCATGATGCGGGGCAAAACCGAGCTGGAGGTTTACGAGGAGCTCAAAGCCGGCGGCCTGGATAGTGAGCAGATTAACCAGCTTTTGCCCTATCGGGTCTTTCCCGGCAATCGCCCCACCAGTACATTCCTGTTCGATACCCTCAACCCGCGAACCCTGGGCAGCATCATTGCACTCTATGAGCACAAGATATTCGTGCAGGGCGTCATCTGGAATATCAATTCATTTGACCAGTGGGGCGTAGAGCTGGGCAAGCAGCTGGCCAAAAGCATATTGCCGGAGTTAAATGGCAACGAAGCCATCGACACTCACGACAGCTCCACCAATGGCCTGATTAACCATTACAAGCGCCAACGACCGAAAAATACAGGGTAGGGCCAGGCAATGCAGGTACTGGCGGGCGATATCGGCGGCACCACCACGCGACTCATAGCGGCGGTCATTAATGACGGTAAGCAGCAAATCATCGCAGAAGAAAGCTACCCCAGTGCCGACTACAACGGCCTGATTCAGGCCATCGACCGGTTCCTTTCGCAGCACGCTATCACCACACCCATCCACGCCGCCTGTTTTGCCGTCGCCGGCCCGGTCGAGGCCGGTGTCTCTGCCGTTACCAATCTGCCCTGGGTCATCAGCGAAAAACAGCTCAGTCAGCACCTGAAAACCTCCCGAATAAGCCTGATCAATGATTTTGTCGCCGCCGCTTATGGCATCTCGACCCTGGGCGAAGACGACACCCTGATGCTGCAACAGGGCCTGGCGGGCAATAGAACAGGCACGCCGCCGGCGGTCGTCATCGGTGCCGGCACCGGTCTGGGGGTCTCGCACCGGGTATGGCTCGATGACCGCTATCAGGCCTTTCCCAGCGAAGCCGGGCACGCCGGTTTCGCCCCTGAAAACGCCGGGCAGACCCGGCTGCTGGCCTGGCTGCAAAAGCAGCATGCCCACGTCAGCCTGGAAATGCTGCTGTCAGGGCAGGGGCTGGTGACCATATACCGTTTTCTGCACGAAGTGGCCGGCCTGCCCGACACCCTGGGCCTTGCTAATAACAAAGTCGGTAGCAAAGGCGATGATAGCGTCGACAGTCCGCAGCAGGCCGATCATGCCCGGCTCATTACCGAGCAGGCGCTATTGGAAAAAGATGATCTATGTCAACAAACCCTCAATATTTTTATTGATATTTACGGTGCCGCCGCCAGCAATGTCGCCCTGCATTATTATCCTGTGGACGAGCTTTATATTGCCGGTGGTATTGCGCCCAAAATAAAAACAAAAATGGCAGAGCCGCGTTTTATACAGGCCTTTTTGAATAAGGGCGTAATGTCCGACAACATGAAAAAAATCACCATCAAATTAATCATCCAGGACAAGGTTGGCCTTTACGGTGCCCTGGCGCAGGCGCAGGCATTAATCCGCGACCGATAAAAGAAAAATCTGTCCGCGAAGGACGCGAAAAGACCCAAATGCAAAAACGTTAGGTCCACTTTCTATCCCCCGTCATTCCGGCGTGTTTTTGGCCGGAATCCACGTTTCAACAAAGTAGGATTTTTCCAGCATAGCGACATACTGAAACAGAACCCCGTCCGCTAAAAATGGATACCGGCCTGCGCCGGTATGACAGAGTGGCTGGAGTTGGTATTGCCATAATTATGGGCATTCCAGCGTTCTAAGCAGCCAATTCATCCTAAATTCAACAGCCTCCCGGATGCTATAATCAGAAATAACAAATAGGGTTGCAATTCTTTTTTTTCTGCATATACTCACTCTAGCTTTTAAGGCTTTCATACCTTTAATTATGAGGTTTTAAGTTCACTAGCTGGCGTAGATATTGCAGCTTCTTTAGATAAAACGAACCGTTTTATTGGGGGGAACTATTGTAAAACTACGTTTAAAATAACAACTGTAATCATAGCTATGATCATAAATCTTAAACAAATGCAGGAGTCTTGCATAATGAAAAAAACTATACTATCTCTCGCTGTTGCAGCGGGCCTGGCAGCATCCGGTGCTGCATTCGCGGCACCGACCGTTTACGGTAATGTCCACGTAAGTGTCTTACAGTTTGATACAGCCAATAACGGTAACATGTTTCTGACGAGCAATACCTCATCCGTCGGTGTTAAGGGCGCAGAAGATCTGGGTGCCGGCCTGAAGGCCATCTATAAAGCTGAGTTCCAGTTCGATGCGACTAGCGGTGGTTATAATAACCTTAGCGGTACCACAACAAATTGTGTAGGTGGAGCAATCGATCCTGTTTGTACTACAACAAATAAAACCACCTCTAATGGTAACGCGCTGACTCAACGTGATGTATGGGCTGGTCTGGCCGGCAGCATGGGTAGCGTTAAGATCGGCACCATGTCTTCAAACTACAAACAGAAAGGCGGCAAGGTCGATGCTCTGTACCGCACCCCGGCTGAGGGTCGTGGTTTCATCAATACACAATCTGATCTGCACAGTGGTCGCGCTACCAACCGTGGTCGTATGACCAACACTGTACAGTACTCATCACCTAAAATGGGTGGCATGCAGGTAGTCGTTAATACAACCGTGAGTGGCAGTGATGATGAAACTGTAGGTGCCGGCTTCCGCTACGATGCTAAACAGTTCATGGTTTATGCTGATTATATTGATACAGCACCTAGCGGTGGCAGCATTTCTACTGCGGCAACAGAAACTGCGACTAAAATTGGCGGTAAGTTCAATGCTGATGCATTCTTCGTAGGCGCTCAGTTTGAGTCATCAGAAGACGTTGTCGGTTATGACTACGTGCATGTCAATGCCGGTTTCTTAATCGATGCCAACAACATCATTACTGCGACTATCGGTTCTGCATCACACATAAATGACTCTACTCAAGACACCGATGGTCTGGCGCTTGCTTATGATCACAAGATGTCCAAATCAACAGATGTTTATGTTGCTTATATAGACAGATCTTCTGATACAGCATCAAAAGAAGACAGTGCATTTGCTGCGGGTCTCCGCATCAAGTTCTAATAGCTTTTAAAGTATTAGTGCGAAAAAAACGGGGCTTCGGCCCCGTTTTTTTGTGTCTGGAATAAAATAAAGTTGGTAGTTGGCAGTTGGCAGTTGGCAGTTGGCAGTTGGCAGTTGGTAGAAAAAATATCAAACCGCAGTTCGTAGTTAGGCAAGCACTTGTCGACTACACATGCTACGTCCTGGAACAGACCCCCGTCCGCTCGAAATGGATACCGGCCTGCGCCGGTATGACGAAGTGGCGGGAACTGACATTATCCAAAATGCCGTCATTCCGGCGTGTTTTTGGCCGCAGTAATGGTGCAGGGAAGCACCGTTTACGGAGCCAAGGGACGCAATCCATACACCCCACCTACCGTCATTGCGGCATGGTTTTGGCCGCAATCCATGTTTCAACGAAGTGTGGTGTTACAGTAAAGCGGCATTCTGAAAGAGGGTTCCGTCCGCTAAAAATGGATACCGGCCTGCGCCGGTATGACGAAGTTTAGCAGGACATAACCCGATCAGATTTCCCCGGTGATGGAGATTTTGTCGGCAACGGCTTGCCGACCTACGAATTAAGAGAAGATATTTTTTTGCCAACTATCACTTAGAATGAACCGTCCTCGCACCATCCGGTGTGCCCAAGATGAGCACATCGGCGGGGCGGTTGGCGAAGATACCGACGGTGACGACGCCGGGCAGTTTGTTGATGTCGTTTTCCATTTTCACCGCGTCCATGATTTCCAGATTGTGTACGTCCAGAATGATATTGCCGTTGTCGGTGATAAAGTTTTCGCGCCATACCGGTTGGCCGCCGAGTTTGACCAGTTCGCGGGCGATGAAGCTGCGCGCCATGGGGATGACTTCTACCGGTAGCGGGAACTGGCCCAGGACATCGACCAGTTTGCTTTCATCGGCGATGCAGACGAATTTTTTACTGGCGCCGGCGATGATTTTTTCACGGGTGAGGGCGCCGCCGCCGCCCTTGATCAGGTTGAGGTAGTGGTCGGATTCATCCGCGCCATCAATATAGACCGGAATGTCGTTGACGTTGTTGAGGTCAAAAACGGTGATGCCGTGGTCCTGCAGTCGCTTGGTGGACGCTTCGGAGCTGGAGACCGCGCCTTCTATTTTATTTTTGATACCGGCCAGCAGGTCGATAAAGTGGTTAACCGTTGAGCCTGTGCCGACGCCGACGATGGCGCCGGAAACGACATATTCCAATGCGGCTTCGGCTGCTTTTATTTTCATTTCATCCTGAGTCATGATTTTTTCACCTGAATTTGTTAAGTTAATGGAGCGAATTTTACCTCTATGGCTGCCGGAAGTCATGGTGCTATTTTTTTAAGGATTTATAAAGCAACCCGATAACGTGGCGCGGATGAATCGCGGCTCTGTTATAGTGATAAAAATAAGACCTGAATCCGCGGTTAAGCCACGGATTCAGGTAAATCTAACTGACTGGTTTGTAATGACTAAGAAATATATTGAAAGAATCCTGGCGGCACGTGTCTATGACGTGGCGATAGAGACGCCGCTTGAGCCGGCAAAATTATTGAGCAAACGTCTGGATAATACCGTGCTGATGAAGCGCGAGGATATGCAGAGCGTGTTCTCGTTCAAGTTGCGCGGTGCCTACAACTGTATTTACCAGCTGACCCAGCGCAAAGAGGTTAAAGGGGTGATTGCCGCTTCTGCCGGTAACCATGCCCAGGGCGTGGCGTTAGCTGCCCTGCGTCTGGGCATCAAGGCTACCATTGTCATGCCCAAAACCACGCCTGACATTAAGGTAAATGCTGTTAAATCCTACGGTGCCAAAACCGTATTAATCGGCGATACCTATGATGAGGCTTTTGAGCATGCTGTCGCCCTGGCCGAAAAAAAGGGCCTGGATCTTATTCATCCGTATGATGATGTCGAGGTGATTGCCGGGCAGGGCACGATAGGCATGGAAATTCTGCGCCAGCACGGCGGCGCCATTGACGCGGTATTTATACCCGTCGGCGGCGGCGGGCTGATCGCGGGTGTGTCGGCGTTTATCAAGCATCTACGCCCCGAGGTGAAAATCATCGGCGTGGAACCGCTGGATGCGCCGAGCTTGGCCGAGGCGCTCAGGCAGAACAAACGCGTGAAGCTGGATCATGTCGGTATTTTTGCCGATGGCGTGGCGGTGCGTCAGGCGGGCAAGGAGGGCTATCGCGTTGCCAAACAGTGTGTCGACGAAGTTATCCTCATTAGCACCGATGAGATCTGTGCGGCCATCAAGGATATTTTTGACGATACCCGTTCCATCATGGAGCCGGCGGGCGCGCTCGCTGTGGCCGGGGTAAAAAAATACATCGAACGTGAGAACTGCACCGGGCAGACGCTGGTGGCGATAAACAGCGGTGCCAATATGAATTTTGACCGCCTGCGCCATGTCGCCGAACGCGCCGAGCTGGGTGAACAGCGCGAGGCGCTGCTGGGGGTGACCATCGACGAACGCCCCGGAAGCTTCAGGGCCTTCTGCAAGATCCTTGGGCGACGCAGCATCACCGAATTCAACTACCGCTATTCTGACAGCAGCAAGGCGCAGGTCTTCGCCGGTATCCAGCTCAGAGACGGGTTTGCCGAAAAGGATGCACTGATCGCGAAACTGGAAGAGAAGAAATATCCGGTAATGGATATGACCGATAACGAAATGGCCAAGATGCACATTCGCCATCTGGTGGGTGGACACTGTGCCGGTATAGAAGATGAGATTGTCTACCGTTTCGAGTTCCCCGAGCGCCCCGGCGCGTTGCTGGATTTTCTCACCCGCATCGGCACCCGCTGGAACATCAGCCTGTTCCACTACCGCAACCACGGTGCCGCTTACGGCCGGGTGCTGGTCGGCTTACAGGCAGCCAAAAGGGAGCGCAAAGACTTGAGCGCCTATCTGGATGAACTGGGTTATTCATACTGGGATGAAACCGACAACCCGGCCTATAAACTGTTTTTGTCGGGTGGGTGATGTTTGATTTAATGGTATCGGCATGACGTTTTTTCTAATCCGTCATTCCGGCGTGATTTTGGCCGGAGTAGTGGTGCAGGGAAGACAGTTTATGGAGCCAAGGGTCGCAATCCATACGCCCCACCTACCGTCATTGCGGCATGGTTTTGGCCGCAATCCATGTGTCTACAAAGTGAGGACTGACAGCATCCCGTCCGCTCGAAATGGATACCGGCCTGCGCCGGTATGACAGAGTGTAGGATGTGTCGGTATGCTGTTTCTATTAACCCGTTATCCCGGAATATTTCTCTTCAGAATAATGTTATAAATAGCACTAAATTATAT
>JAVVEE010000032.1:0-26808 GCA_032251315.1 Gammaproteobacteria bacterium | reverse complement strand
CCCCATCGTGGCCAGTTACCTCTATCACCCGTTTTAATTTTAACAATCGGCGGTGAGCACTTCTGACCATAGATACTGCCAAGGCGACGCGCCAACAGTTCGTTCACCCCTGATGTATCATCATTAGGGTCCTCGGCTACCTCGGTAGGCACTAGCCAGCCAAATGTTCCTGGTTCCCACGAAGTAGAATGTTCTTTTAATACAACCATCTCACCGGGATTTAAGACATCACCACCTTCAGATGGATCGCAAATCATCATGGGCGGATAATTACAGACCTGATAATGCGAACCGGCCAGTGCCGTGACCTTCGTTGATGCAGTGGTGGGGGTTTCAATGCCCAGCACTGAGAGCACAGGCAGGAAATAAAGATCGATCTCGTAACGGCCATCACTATCAGCGAATAATTCGGGATCGAGCCTGATCTGGACATAACTGGCATCATCATCACCGCTGGCATCGCATTTACCCGGCTCTGTCTCAACGCAGTCTGAAGGTAGCTCTGATGAATCAAAGCTGCCGCCTATCCAGGTATAGAAAGTGAAGATACCGGACTCGCTCTGCAAGTCCTCCAGCAACTCGATCTTCCCGGAGAAATGGGCAAGATGATTCAGCATATCCTGAGCTGCTGCAGCCTTTGCTCTATCGCGGGCGCCGGCTTCACCGTCCAGTTCTGCTGCTGCGGAAATTACGGCTGCATCCACGGCATTTTGCATTTCCGTATGCAAGACATAAAGGCGACCTATATCCAGAGCAAAAGCCGCAATGCCAATCAACAGGATCAGGATCATAGCAGCCATTATTAATATGGCACCGTGTGCTTTAGCTAGTGGACTTTTCATTTGCATTGCCGGATTAATTACTTATATCCTTCAACAGTTTTTCTGCCGGCACCTCAGCTTTCTCTTTACGATAACGAGACATAAGGGCTTCCGCTTTCTGGCCTTCAAGCGCCGCAACAGAACTCTGTTCGTTAACAGCATTAGGATTCACGACCTGTACTTTTTTGTTCCACGTAACCTCGCTGCCATTATTTTTATCATAAAGCGGGGCGCAGCCACTCGCTACCAGTCCCGCCATAAACAAAAAAATGGGCATTAAAGTCTTTGTATAAGTTTTCATAACGTTAACTCCTTATTCCTGATGACCGAAACTGCCTTCAACACCTTCCATACTTCCCGGACTGGCTGAGTTTGCATCTTCAGTTGCTGTGGATTTCTGTTTATTTTCGAATTTTGATAATCTGCCTAACAGATACTGATCCCACGAGTTCGGTGGCACGAAATTATCTGTTGGATACGAAAGTTCTTTGCCGGCAACAGGGGCAACAAGTTGCGGTGTAACCACTATGACCAGTTCCGTTTCATTACGCTTGAATTTTGTGCTTCTGAAGAGTGCGCCAAGAATCGGGATATTGCCCAGGCCGGGAACCTGATCCACTACATTATTCATATCACTCTGTATTAATCCGGCAATGGCAAAACTTTGACCGTCGGCAACTTCAACCGTGGTGCCTGCACGGCGGGTTGTCAAACCGGGGACCACGATACCGCCCCCTGTTGAAGTCGATAAGGAGGCATCAATCGCTGATACTTCTGTGCTGAGTTTCAGGTTTATTTTTTTGTTGCTCAAAACAGTGGGGGTAAATTTCAGCCCGATACCGAATTCCTTGTACTCGAGGGTGATGGTGGGCGCTGAAGTTGACGAACCCACTGACTGCGCAACAGGGATAGGGAACTCCCCGCCCGCCAGAAAACTGGCCTCCTGTCCGGACAGGGCAATAAGATTCGGCTCCGCCAGCGTTTTAGCCAGCCCCTTGGTTTCCAGTGCTTTGATCTTCAGCTGGATAAGGTTAATGCTACTATCAACAATATCACCAGTATATGTACCAAACGGATTAGCCAGCCCCGTGCCACCGGTAATAAGAGAAAACCCATTACTAGTAGGAGTGCTATCTTTACCAAATTTGGTCTGCACGCCCAGTTCACGTAGCGATCTACGTGCTATTTCTGAAATCTTAGCAGTCAGCATGACCTGCTGGCCACCGCCTACAAGCATCATGTTGAGTACTTTCTGCTTCGGCACATAACTGCTGGCAATAGCTAATGCTGTATCCATCGACAGTAAACTGCTTACTTCACCGGTAATCATCACCGCATCATTTTCGCCACGCACTTCTATCGATCGTTCGTGAGGCAGTGCTTCATGTATATTTCGCTTGATCGCATCCAGGTCGTAACCCACCACCACGTCAATAACGGCGATCAGGCTCCGCTCCTTATCCCTGAATACCAGGTTCGTTCGACCCGGTTTCTTACCCAGTATTAGAACCTGCCTGGAACTAAGCAGCTTGATATCGGCGATTTCCGGGCTACCAATAACCACTTGATCCAGGGATCGAGGTGAGTAAATAATTTGCGACTTACCGATCGATAAACTGAATTGTGACTGCCTGGCCCCAAACTCCAGCACATAATCTTTACGTTCAGCCGAAGTTGCCGAATTCATAACCAGCAACAATGCTGTCATCAGTAGAACGCTAAAGCGAGTTCTGTTACTTCGGAATTTAGATAGAAGCATGAAAGTAGGATAGGTATACATTTAGTTACTCTCCATCGTTTTGGTTGCGTCAGGTAATGGCTTACCTTCCGTTACTTTTTGTTTTTGCACTTCCAGTCCACGAATAATTTCCACGACGGGAAGAGTAGGAGTACGTCTGGCACGTTTATAGACGGTTACTTTCTTCACCGGCTCCAGCTCACTTTCCAGCAATGTTTTAGTGGTGACCAGATCCTTGACCAGAATAGAAGCATCAATCTCGTTACGCAGCAGTAAACTCAGCTTGCCCATCTCCTGACCCAGAGCCAGTTTTTTTCCGTCATGGGGAGTAACTTGCAAAGTGACTGCATTAACCACTTTGGGTTTATCCTCATCTTCAGAGCTGAGTTGATCGACGCCCAGCACAAGTACATTCTGCAACAGGGTTCGACTCGCTAACTCGTTATTTCTCTGGCCGACAGTGCTGGTCAGCAAGACATCAACAAATGTACCCGGCAAGACAAAGCCGGCAACACCACTTATTTCACTCACTTCAATTGTTATGGCGCGCCTGTCTTCAGCGATTTTAGGTGGCAGTCCACCTCGTGCACCCTGAGGTGACAATTTATAAGGAAGGATAATTTCATTCTTATTCATTTTCCTGATCACAATCGGAGGCTTATCACCCAGTAATAGATCAAGATTAATATATGCACCTTCAGGAACATGTTCCGCGGGCCAGTCAACTCTCTTAACTGTTAGCTTATCAAGGCGCATGCCTGTCTTAAGATCGGATGCCGCAACCAGTACCCTGGTGGTTTTAATCACGTCCTGTTCAGCACGGTCCTGAACTTCCCGTTTTAACAGCGTATTTACCAGAACAGTAACCACGCCACCCATGATTATCGCAATTAATAATAAAAGTAGTGCTTTTTTTTGCATATCAGTTTTCTCCAAACTACTCCAATTCCGGACAATATAACCCGCTTTTTTAATGCCGGTTATTCACAAATCTACACTTTGATAAAGATATTCCCTAGTTATAAATAAACCCCAGGGATAAAAAAGTACCCGCTGCTATCGGTAAAGCATAAGGCATCACTATTTTTTGTTCTTGTGCGCTCGGCGGGATATATATTGCCTTCTTTAGTGATAAGCTAAGGCTCAGCATCGCACTGTAACGCTGAAATGAATTCTTAAATAACTTATTATGTACCAGCATAACCATCGCCATTCCTGCCCCGGTTATAACGATTCCTAAAAAAACTTCCGGTGCATATTCGATACCGACCATCGCACCGACACCCGCCATTAACTTCACATCGCCGGCGCCCATCCATGCCAGCATATATAAAGGCAGTGTCACTGCAAAAATAAACATAAAACCATATAGCGAAGCTGATACAGCGGGGAGTGCATCAGAGGCTGCAAACAACACGGGGCCGATAATCCATCCGGATAAAGAAATCACATTAGGTATCCTATGATATCTGTAGTCATACACGACTGCGGGAAGCAGCATAAACAGCAATACTATTAGCATCCACTCAGGCATATAAACATCGCTACACTTTAAAAATTTGGATATCTGCGCCTCTTAGAAAAGAAACAATTAGAGGCGCAGATATAATCAGGTTATTACAATTATTATTATGGAGTAGCAGGCCCACAATTCGCGGCTGTAGGATCTCTAAGACAGTCAATCACGCTCTGGAACGTAGCTCTCAATTCAGTGGAAAGCGTAATAATTATTGTTGCTACTGCAATCGCCAGCAAGGCTACAAGGATGGCGTACTCCACCATGGTGGCACCGGATTCATCATTAAAAAAGCGTTTTATCATTTCCATTTTTATTTACCTCTTAACAAGTGTTTAATTAATTCAATTTGACTTACTTTGCATCACAACTCTAGATATACCCGCTAGCAAATACAGTGTCAACCTTATATTTTTATAATCGTAAATATATTGATATTTAGTTAAAATAAATGCGAAATATCAATTTAACAAACTTAAAAATATGTGGTTATTGGAGTTTTAAATAAATAAATTAAGTGTGGTATTTAAAAAAGTTTATTATTATTTTTATTATTACAAACCCTATATTACTTGCACTGATTTGTTAAATACCAAAATAAGCAATGCTATATAGCCATAGAAATATAGTACTAATATATTTTTCTAACGGCTTTATATAATGTGGTTGGTGACATTGATTATGAACAGGTCTTGATGACCATACAAGATATCGATTAGTGCTAAGCGCAATCATGTCAGTCGACAGGATCTCATCACAGTTGCCGGCGAAGCATGAGTTAGCCACAACAGAATCGAAACCATTAGCATAGATCATTGCCTGGTTTTGTCTTATTCAGTTAAATGCATTCAGCATAAGGGCACATAAAAAACCATTTAAATTATCATTTATTTTTTCGCGACTTCGCGGACAAGCACCTTTTTTTTCACTCTTAATTTCTGCGGTGTATAAGCTTTTTCCTTCGCCCTTCATAGCTTCGCTGTCGACTGATATTAATGTTGCCAAAGCATTCTAAAACACTGACCATCCTGCCCTGAACCAACTTATTCGCCATTATCTATTTCGAGTCGTATATGATTGCGCTGCCGGAGCTTTTCCGCTGCACCTGCCTGTGGTTAATTGATACCTGAATCCGTGGTTTAAACGTGGATGCAGGGTCTAGGAGTCTGTTGAATTTAGGATGACGGCTGCGGAAGTGGCAGAGCGGCCTAACCACCCCAATTTTTTGTTGCATAGAACCACTATGCGCCTCAAAATCGGGAATAGTGTACTTACTCTCTCACTTTCTCGCTTCAATCCCCCTAAACCGGCAGCCTACTGGCGGCCTTTTACTTTTTGCCCTTCATGACTGGAGAAAACATGTCCGTGCCTGTTGCTTATATCATCGTCATACTTGTATGGAGCACTACGCCGCTTGGTATTAAATGGAGCGGCGATGAGGTCGGTTACGAATTCGGCGTGGCCATCCGCATGATCATCGGCCTGTTTGCGCTGATGATTATTGCGCGCCTGTGGAAGCTCTCCGTACCGTGGGATAAAACAGCACGTCGGGTTTATCTGGTCAGTGGGCTATCCCTGTTTATGGCAATGACGATGATTTACTGGGCCGCGCAATATATTCCATCAGGATGGATTGCGGTAATCTTCGGGCTGTCGCCGGTTTTGACCAGCGTGTTCGCCACCCTGATTCTGCATGAAAGTGCTTTTACCTTCGGACGTGTAATCGGCATGCTACTGGGGCTGTGTGGTCTGGCAGTGGTTTTCATGGAGGGACAGAGTATTTCCACAGCGGCGTTATTCGGTGTGGCGGGTGTGACGCTGGGCGCGATTTCGCAATCGCTCGGGGCGGTGCTCATCCGTAAATTAAAACCGACGATTCATGCCATTGCTATCACCATCGGCAGTCTGGCAGTGGCCATTCCCCTCTTTCTGGCGAATGGTTATTATGGCTCCGGCTGGCCGCAGAGCTGGCCGATGCATTCTATGATGGCGATTGTTTATCTGGCCGTTTTTGGAACCGCGCTGGGGTTTCCCCTTTATTATTATCTTTTGAAAAACCTCAGGGTGGAGCGTGTAGCGTTGATCACTTTAATTACCCCGGTAACGGCACTGTTGCTGGGTGCCGCCATCAACGATGAGGTGATCGGCCCGCAGGTATGGCTGGGCACGGCGCTGATTCTAACGGGCCTGGCTATTTATGAGTACGGGAAATACCTGCCTTTCAAAAAGAAATGGCAGTTACGCTGGAATCAACGCCCGCTATAGACCACAGCGATGCGTGTCAACTTCAGAGTGCTGATCCGCCCTGTGTTTAATGTTTTAGTTTTTCGAAAATTGTAGCGTGATTATCGAAGCCGATTGCGGTATGTTGTATGCTATCAAACCTGTGTTTATCGCCAAGGAAATATTGCTATGCGTTTTATCATTAACCTGATTGTCATCAGTGTCTTTTTAACGGCCTGCTCGAACCTGAGCAAGTCACCGGAGACCTTACGCCATAACTACCTGGCGATTACCCAGCCGGGTATCAGCATGGATGAGACCATTCCCCTGATCAAGAAAAAAATTCAGCCTGAAGGCGCGCTGGTGGTGCGTGAAGGTACGCCCTGCCTGGACAGGGAGCCACCCGAACGACAAAAAGGTTCGCATTCTATCAAGGTTAATCTGGGCTGGTATTACTGGGGAGTGATGAAGACGCCGGTTTATGGTGAGTGGTGTTTTAATGACAGCAAAACGCTAATCGATATTATTGTTTACAAGGCCATTGACGATTTTCAGCATCAGCAGTTCGAGCCCTCTGCGCAGCCATCACTCAGGTGATATTTACTGCGGATACTGCCTTAAAATCAGGCTGTCGCCACGCTGGCTAAACTCGATCTCCTTCAGGAAAGACATGCCCAGCAGAATCACATCCGAGTCATCGTTGGGATTGATAATCGCGCTGATATTTTTCAGCTCGATACCGTCAATGGCCACCCGATCAAGCCTCGCCTTATAGCCTCTGGCCACACCATTGGCGGTTTGCAGCTGGATAACCGCACCCCGTTCCAGCTGCAAACCGCGGGCGATATGCTCGGGCACGGCGACGCCGGTGGCACCGGTATCGAGCATGAACACTACCGGCCGGCCGTTAATGGCACCATCAGTAACATAATGACCATAACGATTACGTTGCAGCGAGACTTCACGCGCGCCGGTTTCACTATAGCGGGTATTCAGGCTTTGATTGGGATTGGTCTGCCGGTCGATGACACCGGCAAAGAAAAAGACCAGGAAAATCAGGAACAGAACCCACATTGCCGTCACCATGAAGGTGCCAATGCGTTTTTGTTCTTTCACTTCAGGATTGTTCTTCAAGATATTGCAGCTACAGTTGCGCCGCTATAATTATGTAGTTGTGCTTCACAGATCACTGCTTTCCCGAATTCAGCCTCATCCCTGAGCACCAAATAATCTTAGTGGGATAAAGCCTACCCCCTCATCAGATCGAAAAATTCATTATTAGTTTTGGTCGATTGCATTTTGCTCATGAGGAATTCAATCGCACCAATCTCATCCATCGGCTGCAGCAGCTTACGCAGAATCCACATCTTTTGCAGCTCATCGGGGCTGGTCAGCAACTCTTCACGGCGGGTGCCGGAACGGTTGATGTTGATCGCGGGGAAGATACGTTTTTCAGTGATACGACGATCCAGATGAATCTCCATGTTACCGGTGCCCTTGAACTCTTCGTAAATCACTTCATCCATTTTTGAACCGGTGTCGACCAGTGCAGTGGCGATGATGGTAATGCTGCCGCCCTCTTCAATATTACGCGCAGCGCCGAAGAAACGTTTGGGACGATGCAGGGCATGTGCATCCACACCACCGGTTAGAACTTTACCGGAGGATGGGATTACGGTGTTATAGGCACGGGCCAGACGGGTGATGGAGTCGAGCAGAATGACCACGTCTTTTTTATGTTCGGCCAGGCGCTTGGCTTTTTCAATCACCATTTCCGCCACCTGCACGTGACGGCTGGCAGGCTCGTCAAAGGTACTGGAAACCACTTCACCGCGCACACTGCGTTGCATCTCGGTCACTTCCTCCGGGCGCTCATCAATCAACAGCACGATGAGGTAACACTCAGGATGATTGGCAGCGATGGATTGCGCGATATTGCTCATCAGCATGGTTTTACCCGCCTTGGGCGGTGATACCAGCAGGCCGCGCTGGCCCTTACCGATGGGCGCAACCATGTCGATGATGCGGGCGGTAATGTCCTCAGTACTGCCGTTACCGCGTTCCATGGTCATGCGTTCATTCGGGTGCAGGGGGGTCAGATTTTCAAAGGCAATTTTGTTACGTGTCTGTTCGGGCGATTCAAAATTAACCTGATCAACCTTGAGCAGGGCAAAATAACGCTCACCTTCTTTGGGAGGGCGGATCTTGCCGGCGATGGTGTCGCCGGTGCGCATGCTGAAACGGCGTATCTGACTGGGTGATACATAGATATCATCCGGGCCGGCCAAATATGAACTGTCTGCCGCTCGCAGGAAACCAAAACCGTCCTGTAATATTTCCAGAACGCCATCGCCAAATATGTCTTCGCCTTTTTTAGCGTGGTTTTTTAGTATGGCAAAAATGATTTCCTGTTTTTTGGAGCGCGCCACATTATCCAGTTTCATGGATGAGGCAATATCGAGGAGTTCCTGAACAGGTTTTAGTTTTAATTCTGTAAGATTCATGGGGATTGTGTGAATGGGTTGGAGTTAAATAGATTGGGTTTTTTAGGTTGTTTAGCAAGCTGGCATCACCTTGCTCTGGCCGCAAGACGTGCGGCCCGGATATGTGCTTGCCAGGCAAGCTGAGTCGTTACTGGTTATTTAGGGTGTTTTTATTTCTTTCCGGCTTATGCACTACAGATTACTGTCTATAAAGGCGGCCATCTGTGATTTTGACAAGGCACCGACTTTGGTGGCTTCAACTTCACCATTTTTAAACAGCATTAATGTCGGAATACCACGAATGCCGTATTTAGGCGGCGTATTCGGATTTTCATCAATATTGAGTTTGGCGACTTTAATCTTGTCGCCGTATTCGGTGACCATCTCTTCCAGGATAGGAGCAATCATCTTGCAGGGTCCACACCACTCTGCCCAGTAATCAACCAGTACGGGCACATCCGAATTTATAACGTCCTGGTCAAAGGAATCATCGGTTACATAAACAATTTGATTACTCACTTAAGGAATGCCTCCAAAAAATTATTACAATTTTGATAAAAGTTTAGAAAATACGAGGTAAGACTACTGGAAAATTTTGTTGAACTGAAGCTGCATGAGCTTCCTGGATATGTATTTTCGACGTATCTTAGACTATTTTTTCAATTTATACACCCCTTTTATGAATGTCTTTTTATTTTAGGTTAAGCTACCTCTATGACTGATACCAACATTACTGAAATACCTTTTACACAATTTAATCTGGACCCACGCATTATTCAGGGACTGGACGACACCGGCTTCCATTTTTGCACCCCTATTCAGGCAGAAAGTATTCCTATCGCCATTACCGGCCAGGATGTCGCTGGTGAAGCCCAGACCGGAACCGGCAAAACCGCCGCCTTTATGGTGGCCTGTTTTGATTATTTGTTAAAGCATCCCGCCAGCGAGGCAAGACGCCTCGACCAGCCAAGAGCCTTGATTTTAGCACCCACTCGCGAACTGGCCATCCAGATTCATAAGGATGCTCTCAACATAGGTCGGCATACCGGGCTTAAATTAGGCCTGGCTTACGGCGGCACCGGTTACGAGGCTCAACGCCAGGAGATTCGGGACGGCGTCGATATCCTCATCGGCACCCCGGGCCGGATCATCGACTATTTCGAGCAGCACGTTTTCGACCTCAAGGCCTGTCAATGCGTCGTTCTGGATGAAGCCGACCGCATGTTCGATCTTGGTTTCATCAAAGATATCCGCTACTTGCTGAATCGCTGTCCCAGCCCGGAAAAGCGCCTGAGCCTGCTGTTTTCCGCCACCCTTTCGCACCGCATTGGTGAACTGGCTTATGACCACATGAACGAGCCGGTGGAAGTTCGTATCAAGGCTGAGCACAAAACCGCCGACAAGGTCAAACAGACGGTTTACTACCCGGCCAATGATGAAAAAGTGCCTCTGCTGCTGGGGCTGATGAAATCTTTAAACCCTCAGCGCAGCATTATTTTCATCAATACCAAACGGGTGGCGGAAGAGCTCGACGCCTGGCTGGAGGGCAACGGCATTAAATCGGCGCTGCTCTCTGGCGACGTACCTCAGGCCAAACGCCAGACCCTGCTCGACAAATTCGAAAAGGGTGAATTTGACGTACTGGTGGCGACCGATGTCGCTGCTCGCGGCCTGCATGTGCCGGCGATCAGCCACGTTTTCAATTTTGATCTGCCCCAGTCCGGGGAAGATTATGTGCACCGGGTCGGCCGAACTGCCCGGGCCGGAGCCAGTGGCGCTGCCATCAGCTTTGCCTGCGAAGATTATGCGCACCATCTGATGGATATCGAAGAATACATCGGCCACCAGCTGCACAACGAGCCGGTCACGGCTGAACTGCTGGCTGAACCCAAACCGCGCGCAAAACGTGAACGTCGCAAGCCTAAACCCGGACAACGCGGCGGTCAGAATCGCAGCCAGTCGGGTAACCGGAATAAAAGTTACAGCAGAAGCTAAAAACCGCTCTACAAGCGGTTTTCATTGCCGCATAAAACCGGACTTTTAGAAGCAGACATTCAGATCCAGATATTTAGAGCCGCAGAAGCCTTCGCGGCGATTATTCTTCCAGCTCGGCAAAGGCCTCTTCCGCCACCGCCAGCGCCTGCTCGACACTCTCGCTCAGCACATTAAAATGGCCCATTTTCCGCCCTGGCAGCGCCTGACTTTTACCGTACAGGTGCAGCTTGATTTCAGGATGGGCCAGCAGTGCCGCCCAGTCAGGATGCCACAGATCACCCAGCAGATTCATCATCACTACCGCTGACAGCAGACGGGTTTCACCGGGCTTCAGGCCGCACATCATGCGCACCTGCTGCTCGAACTGCGAGGTCACGCAGGCGTCGCTGGTGTAATGGCCGCTGTTGTGCGGACGTGGCGCCATCTCATTGAAAATCAGATCACCCCCGGTGGAGATAAAAAACTCAACCGCCAGAATGCCGACGTACTGCATCGACTCCGCCAGCGCCAGCGCCTGCTGCCGTGCTTTCGTGGCCAGCGATTCATCCAGCCTTGCCGGCACCGCGCTCAGATGCAAAATGCCGTGGCGATGCTGGTTTTCAGCCAGTGGATAACTCACCGCCTCGCCCTGCGCATTGCGCGCCACAATCACCGAGACTTCCAGAGCCAGATCAATTTTCCGCTCCAGTACACACTCCACCTTGTTCATGGAGAGATAGGCCGGGTGTAGCTCTTCCGGGCGGTTAATCACCACCTGCCCCTTGCCGTCATAGCCCAGCGTAGTGCTTTTTAGAATCGCCGGCACGCCGATGGCAGCCAGCGCCGGGTCAATGTCAGCCTCGGACTCAATTAGATAATACGGCGCCGGATTCAGACCCGCCTCGAGCGCGAACTGCTTTTCCCGATGGCGATTTTGCGCAACTTCCAGCGCATCGGCAGAGGGCGAAACCTGCGTCATCGCGGCCAGATAGCGCAGGCTCTCGGCGGGCACATTCTCGAATTCGGTAGTGACCGCAGCACAGCGTGAAGCCAGCAGATCCAGCGCCGACTGGTCCAGATAATCGGCCTTGATATGCTCATCGGCGATATTCCCCGCCGGACTCTCGCCATCAGGATCGAGCACGATGACGCGATAGCCCAGGGTGCGCGCGGCCACACAGAACATGCGCCCCAGCTGGCCGCCACCTAATACACCCAGGGTTGCGCCCGGCAATATCTGCTTTGTCATCGTAGTCGTGTTAATCGCGGTTCTGCCTGTAGAGGGATTCGGAATAAGGGCGGGAGTATCAATCAGCTTTGCGGTGGCAGTGACATCGCCAGCACCGCCTCCTGCTGTTTCTTACGGAACAGATCAAGTTTGTCGGCCAGCGCCGAATCGGTTATCGCCAGCATCGATATCGCGTACAGCGCCGCATTAACCGCTCCGGCTTCACCAATGGCAAAGGTCGCCACCGGAATGCCTTTGGGCATCTGCACGATAGACAGTAGCGAATCCATGCCCTTCAGGTATTTCGATGGCACGGGTACGCCCAGAATGGGCACGGTCGATTTGGCCGCCAGCATACCCGGCAGATGGGCGGCACCGCCGGCACCGGCGATAATGCAGGCCAGGCCGTTGGCTCGGGCACCGGCGGCATAATCAAACAGTAAATCCGGAGTTCGATGCGCCGACACCACGCGCGCTTCATAAGGCACACCGAAAGCCTGCAGCTGCTGAACCGCGTGCTCCATCACCGGCCAGTCACTCTGACTACCCATCACCACACCAACTTTAAGTGTTGCCATTATTGACTACCCATAGATACGTAGAGAAAAAAACACAGCATTTTATACGAATTTAAATATTTTTACGAAACTCCGTAGCGGACGGGTCTCATGATCGGAAAATGCACCCGGGAGGCTGTCGGATTCAGGATGAATTGGCTGCGAAAGTGTGAGAGCAGCCTTGCTTCAACCCCCCCTAAACCTGACAGCCTCCTAGCCGGCGTCCCTTATCTTGCCTGAGCTCAAATACAGTAACAGACTGCTCGCCACCTCCAGTCCGCCGCCATTCACCTTGGCATCATTCTCACCCAGATCAATGCCCTGACCGAACTTGATGGCGAGCTCCTCGATCTTCATGTTCAGCCCCATATCATCGGCATTATTCAGCTGATCGATCTGCGACATCACGTAAGCGTAGCCTTCGTCGGGAAAGATACCGTCAAATATCTTGCGCATGCAGGCATCCATCTCCTTCTCCGTCAGCGAGAGCTCTGCAAAGGCAGCCTGCACATACCCAAACAGATAACCGGCGGTGAGCGCATCATCCATGCGCTTGAACACCGACTTCCTGTTCGCCTGATTGACCTTATCCGCCGCCGACCTGACCTGCTTATGCAGAGCGGAACCCACCCGCATAATCACAACATCGAGCTGCTTATCGTTCTTCTGCTTGAACAAACCGAACATAGAGCATCCTAAAAATGCATGGAGACACACCCCGATACACGTTAATTCACAGGTATAAAGTATAGAGGGGAAATAAATAAATACTAAAACAATCCCACTGCCTGAAAGCAACGAGATCTCGACTTTGCAACCGGATGAACTGTAATTTACAGAGGGTTGTTTAAAAAATGGTGGTTATGGGTGGACTTGAACCACCGACCCCCGCATTATGAATGCGATGCTCTAACCAACTGAGCTACATAACCATGTTTTGAAGGCCGCAGATTTTGTACTTTTGCGGCCGTGGTGTCAATAAAAACACTGCACTGATGAGAATTAAACATTAAACCTGAAATGCAGGACATCGCCATCCTTGACGATATAGTCTTTGCCTTCAACGCGTAATTTACCTGCTTCCTTTGCGCCCTGCTCGCCATTATTATCAATAAAGTCCTGATAAGCGATGGTTTCCGCGCGAATAAAGCCGCGTTCGAAGTCGGTGTGGATCACCGCTGCTGCCTTGGGGGCGGTGGCGCCTACGGCGACGGTCCAGGCCCTGACCTCTTTCACGCCTGCGGTGAAGTAGGTTTGCAGCCCCAGCAACTGGTAGCCGGCGCGGATAACGCGGTTCAGGCCCGGCTCTTCCAGGCCCAGCTCCTGCAGGAATTCGTCGCGCTCCTCGTCACTCAGCTCGATCAGCTCCTCTTCAATAGCGGCGCATACCGGCACCACGATGGCGCCCTCCTCCTTGGCGATCTGCTGCACTTCATCCAGATAGGGGTTGTTTTCGAACCCGTCTTCATTGACGTTGGCGATGTACATCACCGGCTTGAGCGTGAGCAGGTGAAACTCATACAGCATCGCAGCTTCTTCGGCACTCAGCCCCATGGCCCGTACCGGCTTGCCGGCGTCCAGCTGGGTCTGCACTCTCAGCAACAGCGCCTGCTTGGCTACCGCCGCCTTGTCGCCGCCCTTGGCCATCTTGGCGAGGCGGTGGAGCGATTTTTCCACCGTCTCCAGATCAGACAGTGCCAGCTCGGTCTCGATCACTTCAATATCATTGCGCGGGGAGATTTTGCCTTCGACGTGGACGATGTCGTCGTTATCGAAGCAACGTACCACATGGGCAATCGCATCGGTTTCCCGGATATTGGCCAGGAACTGGTTGCCCAGCCCCTCGCCCTTGGACGCGCCCGCCACCAGCCCGGCAATGTCGACGAACTCCATGGTGGTGGGTAAAACCCGTTGCGGCTTCACAATTTCCGCCAGCTTGTCCAGACGCGGGTCGGGCAATGCCACCACGCCCACATTCGGCTCAATGGTGCAGAACGGATAGTTCTCGGCCTGAATGCCGGCCTTGGTGAGCGCATTAAACAGGGTGGATTTACCTACATTGGGTAAACCGACAATGCCACATTTGAATCCCATACTTTAATACCTGTACCTTAGAAATATTGTCGACTTTGACAATGTGTAAATATCATTTTGATTTTGAATGCAGCTGGTGCATGGCTTTTTCCATCGCACCTTCTGCCAGCAGGGGCATCACCGCCCGCGCTTCACGAATACCGAGGTCAATGGCAATGCGCTCGTCCAGGGATGGACGATGCAGCACATAGTCCACCACCTGATCTTTGCTGCCGGGGTGGCCGATGCCGATACGCAGACGATGAAACTCTTTGGTGCCCAGATGCGCGATGGTATCGCGCAGACCGTTGTGCCCGCCGTGACCGCCCCCGGTCTTGAGCTTTATATCACCGGCTTCAAGATCAAGTTCATCATGGGCAACCAGGACGTTTTCCGGCTGCAGGCGATAAAAGGACAACAGACTTTTGATCGCCTGACCGCTGCGATTCATAAAGGTCTGCGGTTTCAACAGCCAGATATCGCGCCCGCCGATGTTGATTTTGGCGACTTCACCGAGAAACTTTTTCTCCTGGCGAAACGACACGCCGCAGGCAGAAGCCAGCGCCTCAACAAACCAAAACCCGGCATTGTGCCGGGTTTCAGTGTATTCGGAGCCGGGATTACCCAGCCCCACTATCAGCTTGAGATCAATACATCGCTCAACCATATCGAGATTGCACCCGCAGAGACCTAGCTGCCTTCTTCGCCTTCAGATGGCGCAGCAGGAGCAGCAGGAGCACCTTCTTCTTCAGTGGCGGCACTGACTCGACGCACGTGTACACTGACGACCGCGGTGTCGTATTCTTCACCGTGTTTAAGCGCCAGCAGTTCAACGCCCTCAGGCAGCTTAAGGTCTGACAAATGGACAACGTCGTTGACATGCATGCCTGAAAGATCCACGTCTATGAAGGAGGGAATATCCTTGGGCAGACATTCCACTTCCACTTCCATGAGTACATGGTTAAAGACGCCGTCTTCGGTTTTCACTGCAGGTGATTCTTCTTCACCCAGGAAGTGTAAAGGCACATGTACATGCACAGCATGAGTGGCATCAAAGCGCAGGAAATCAAGATGCATCACATCTATTTTGAACGGGTGATACTGGATATCACGCAGCAGCACATTCTCTTTTTTACCGTCCATATTCAGGCTGATTATTTGCGAATACAAAGCTTCATTAGGCAAAACGTACTGCACGTCTTTCTGCTCCAGTGTAATACTGACCGGATCTTTGCCTTCGCCATAAATAATGGCCGGTAATTTGCCAGCGTGACGCAGGCGGCGGCTCGCACCTTTCCCCAGGTCATCACGCATAACAACGTTTAATTCAATAGTCATAATCTTCTCCAAAATGCTGCCTTTAGCGACAGCGGTTATAAATACTTCCTCGCGACCAGGGAAGTGATTATCGGAATGATTTAATCATTCGTCCTTCGAATGGACCTGCTTCAGGCCCTTCCAGAATTTTTTATCCGCACCCCGGCAAAGGTGCGATATAGCTATTTAATCGATATACATATCACTGACCGACTCTTCCTGATGGATGCGGCGAATGGTCTCCGCCAGCATCGCAGCAATGGAAACCTGTCGAATCTGTGAGCATTGCTGCGCGGCTTCGCTCAGCGGAATGGTGTCGGTCACCACCAGTTCATTCAAAACGGAATCACTGATATTCTCAATCGCATTGCCGGATAAAACCGGATGCGTACAGTAGGCCGAAACACTTTTGGCGCCCTCATTTTTCAGGGCAGCGGCGGCTTTGCACAGCGTGCCTGCGGTATCGACCAGATCATCCACCAGTACGCAGTTTTTGCCTTCCACGTCGCCGATAATATTCATCACTTCAGAAACATTGGCCTTGGGACGGCGCTTATCGATAATCGCCAGATCGGCATCACCCAGACGCTTGGCCAGGGCCCTGGCCCGAACCACGCCGCCGACATCGGGTGAAACCACCAGCAAATCTTCATAGCGCTGCTGCCACACATCCGCCAGTAAAATTGGTGAAGCGTAGACGTTGTCGATAGGAATATCGAAAAAGCCCTGAATCTGATCGGCATGCAAATCGACAGTCAGCAGGCGGTTGAGCTTCACGCTTGCCAGCATGTTGGCGACCACCTTGGCGGTAATCGGCACCCTGACTGAACGGGGTTTGCGATCCTGACGCGAATAACCATAATAGGGAATCACTGCGGTCACGCGTTTGGCGGAGGCTCGGCGCATGGCATCAATCATCACCATGAGCTCCATCAGATTATCATTACAGGGTGTGCAGGTCGGCTGAATAATAAAGACATCCCTGCCCCGGACGTTTTCCAGCACTTCGACGCAGATCTCTCCATCACTAAATCGATCCACACTGATTTTCCCCAGCGGGCTATTCAGTCTTTTGGCGATTTTTTTGGCTAGCTCGGGATTAGCGTTACCAGTAAAAAGCCTTAACGGACTATCTTGATCATGCATCACTATTTTGCGTCTCGTGTTGTGTTGTGTATTAGCATACCCATCACACAGGCATATATAAAATGGCTGGGCCGGCAGGATTTATAAAATACATCGTGTATTTTACCCTTCGGGCAGCCTGCGGCTGTTCAAAATCGCTCCCGGCGATTTTGTCGAACCTATGTTCTCACACTGCCGGTTTAATTTGTTAAAAACTCACTAGATGTGAGTTTTATGTATGGCTGGGCCGGCAGGATTCGAACCTGCGCATGCCAGGATCAAAACCTGGTGCCTTACCGCTTGGCGACGGCCCAATAAATTTTCAAATCTATCTCATAGAGATAAAAACAGCCTGGCGTTCCCTTACAGACTGTTCAGTTGTGCTCGCAGAGGCGACTGATTCACGCCCCGGGCGATAAAGCATTGCCACGATTCGGGCATCTCTGCTCCGGCGTGTCCGAAGCCTTTTAATTTATCCCGAACCTGTTGCGCTTCGGCCTCACTGTCAAAGGCTGCAAACACCGATGCACCGGTACCGCTCATGCGCGCCTCGGCATAGCGCCCGAGAATTTCCAGTGCTGTCGCTATTGCCGGATAATGCTTCACCACGACGGGGACGCAGACATTATCCCAGCGAGTATCTGGAAGGCCGCATATTCTGATGGCTGGGCAATCGCGTGTCAATTCAAAATCACCGAAGATTGCTGCGGTTGAGACATGAATATCGGGTGTTATCACCAGATACCAGGGCTGTTCCAGGTCGAGCGGGGTCAGTTTTTCGCCCACGCCTTCGGCAAACGCCGAAAAGCCATGGATAAATACGGGGACATCGGCGCCCAGTTTCAGGCCGATCGCGGCCAGCGCCTCATCGTTCAGCCCGCAGCCCCAGATCCGATTGAGTGCGTGCAGGGTGGTCGCGGCATCTGAACTGCCTCCACCCAGACCGGCGCCCATCGGCAGTTTTTTATGCAGATAAATATCCACGCCCTGCCGGCAATCACAGTACTGCTGCAATGCTCTGGCGGCCCTGACCACCAGGTCGTCTTCGGCGGGAATGCCTGCATTATCATCAATACGCTGTATTTTCGTGTCCGGCCCTGGCTCAAAACGCAGCTCATCACCGTAATCCAGAAACTGAAACACTGTTTGCAGTTCGTGGTAGCCGTCGGCGCGCTGACCGGTGATGTGCAATAACAGATTGAGTTTGGCCGGTGCCGGCCAGATCAGGGGCAGCTCGCTCATACCGCCTCGCTATCGAGCAGTGTCCATTGCCGAATCAGCAGGCGAATGGCAAGCTCGGGGCGATCATCGCGACTCAGATAAAACGCATGCGGCAGGATCTGCGCCTCAACTTTTTTATACTCCGACATCTCTATGTTCCAGCCACCCTGGATCAGGCGGTGCAATTGCCCCTGGTCATTCCAGGACTGCTTCCGCACCGGCAGATCTTCGGCGGGAATACCGCGTAACCAGGCGCGCAGGCCCGAAATCGGCACCGGCACGCCCAGACTGGAGGCCAGGAGTTCGTCGGCACTGTCAGCGTAGACTTCGCCTTCAGCGGTTTTAAGCCACACCCCGCCGGCGCCACCCTGAATCAAAATAGTGCCCTGGCCCAGAGCGGCAATTAGGCGGATTTTGTAGCGCTCGCCCTGCTGATTCCAGAAGAGGTCCAGACTGCCGCCTTCATTTTCGGTTTGAATACCCAGCCGGCCGGTTAACTTCCAGGCCGACAGCTGCTGCCTTTGCGCCACAGTCTGGGGCCAGTTTTCAGGGGTCTGGCGTGTCGTTTCAAGGCGATAACTACAGGCCGATTGCAGCAGCACCAGCGCGACTACTACGCTGCCAAACCCTATTTTATATTCCGGCCTAAGACTCCATTTCATGGCTTGAATCTTTGCAGTGTCTCCATCAGCACCGGATGCCGGGCATTGGCCTCCTGCCCCTTCTGCCATACCTTCCGCGCCTTGTCTTTTTCACCGGCCTGCCACAGCACCTCGCCATAATGCGCGGCAATTTCAGCATCGGCCAGTTGATCAAAAGCCCTCGACAGCCATTTTAGCGCCTTGGGCAGTTCACCCATGCGGTAATTGACCCAGCCCAGACTGTCCATAATGGCGGGGTCTTCCGGCACCAGCGCAATCGCCCGCTGGATATAGTCTCTGGCTTCCTGATAACGTTCAGTGCGATCAGCCAGGGTGTAACCCAGTGCATTCAGGGCATCGGCATTATCGGGTTCCATGGACAAAACCTTGAGCAGATCCGCCTCGGCGACATCAACCCGATTCACTTTTTCGGCGATTAAAGCGCGCGCATACAGCAGATCGATGTCCTCGCTGTTCTCCGCCAGAGCGCGGCTGAACATTTCAAAGGATTCCTTGTAACGGTGATTACTGCGATAGATTTCACCCATGGTGAGGTAAATGCGCACCCGCTCGGCCCACTCATCAGTCTCTTGCGCCAGAATCTGTAACTGTTCGATGGCTTCATCGGCACGATCCAGCTGGGCAAAAAGGCTGGCGACACGCAGTCTCGCCTCGAAGGCAAAAGGCCCCTCTTTCACCTGAATGTATTGTGCAATGGCCGCCTTGTATTGCTCCCTGTTCTGGGCAATGCGCCCCAGATAGTAGTAGGCGATATCGGTCTTCTGATCCAGCTCCAGCAGGTGCTCCAGCAACCGGGTGGCTTTATCGAGCTGATCGATTTCAATGTAGAGCAGAGCCAGATTCAGCGATACTTCAGCATTATCCGGCTGTTTTTGCTGCACGATCCGGTACTGCTCGCTGGCGGCTTCATAAGCCCGGTCCTCGACCAGCAGGCGCGCATATTGCATGCGCAGTGCAAAATCATCGGGGCGTTCCTCGAGCACCTGCGCAAGCACGGCCCTGGCTCTGTCACGATCTCCCTGCGCCAGATAGATTTGAGCCTTGATCAGGTGCACGTCGACCAGCGACGGCTCAATCTCAAGCGCCCGATCCAGCAGGCTGATTGATGCTTCGTGCTGCTCCAGTTGCAAGGCGAACCGGGCTTGCAGAATCAGCATCTGCGGGTTATCGGCTTGCGCCTGATTCAGCGCTTCGAACAGCACCAGCGCATCCTCAGCCTCGACCTCGGCGCCCAGCAACTCCTTCACCGCCATGGCTTTTTCACTATGGCTACCATTCACCTGCGCCAGCATCGACTGCACATAGGGCAGCGCTTCCACAGGCTGATGCAGTTGCAGATAGCTGATGGCATACATTCGGTCGATATCGGGGTTTTCCGGTTCCAGTTCGCGCCAGCGCGCCAGCAGTTCCAGTACGCGCGGGTATTGCTTGTTATACAGGGCAATGTAGGCGGCGCGGGCAGTGATCCGGCCATCCTCACTCAGATAGGCCGCCTGAAGATAATAATCAACGGAACTGTCCAGATCACCGGCGTTGCCGGCAAATTCAGCCGCCAGCAGTTTGTAGAGCAGCTCTTCATCGAGCATGGCCACTTCTGGCGCAGCAGAAATCTCTTCCGGTGGACTATTCAGCGAAGCACAGGCACTGTTGAATACCAGCACCGCCGCTACGATAGCCATGAAGCTGAGCGGGCGCAGAAAAGCTGACTCAAACGCGTTTATCGCAATCATTTTTTTCATCCGATCAATCATAGCACTGAATACCACCCGATTTGATGCTGACAATAGCAGCCCACATCTTAAAAAACACGCCTCTATCTTCATGGCTGAAGCCCGCACACATAATATGATGTAAATTACAATCTCAGGACAGTCCGATTTGAGTTAAAATTCGCCCTGTCGCAAAATACGCGTTTACGCACCAGCTGTTATATATGTCATCGAAAACCCCGAGCCTGATCACCCTGGGCATTAACCACAAGACCACGCCCCTTAAACTGCGTGAACGTCTGGCTTTTACTCCGCAGACCCTGCTTGAAGCCCTAAGTAGCCTGCACAAACTCAAGGATGTTGAGGAAGCGGCGATTATATCAACCTGTAACCGTACTGAGCTGTATTGCGCGATGAGCAAAGATGCAGACCAGTCCATTATTGATTGGTTCAGTTCCTACCATGGCCTTGAATCTTCCACCATTAAAAGCCACCTGTACACCTACAATCACAATGAAACCATTCGCCATGCGATGTCGGTAACCTGCGGACTGGACTCCATGGTGTTGGGTGAACCCCAGATTGCCGGGCAGATGAAAGAGGCCTACTCCATGGCTCGGCAGCAGGGCACGCTGGGGCGCTTGCTGGGAAAGCTCTTCCAGCACAGTTTTGCCGTCGCCAAACAGGTGCGCACCGACACCGCCATCGGTTCCAGCCCGGTCTCAGTCGCCTTTGCCGCGGTCAGCCTGGCGAAACAGATTTTCGGTGAGCTGAACCAGTCCACGGCGCTGCTGATCGGTGCCGGTGAAACCATCGAACTCACCGCCCGGCATTTGCACAGCCAGAAAATCAAACACATGATTATCGCCAACCGCAGCCTTGAACGCGCCGAAAATCTGGCTGAAGAATTTAACGCCGAGGCCATCCGCCTGCCCCAGATCGCCGAGCATCTGCACCGGGCCGACATTGTCATCGCCTCCACCGCCAGCCCTCTGCCCGTGCTGGGCAAGGGCACGGTTGAAAGAGCGCTGAAAATACGAAAACGCCAGCCTATTTTCATGGTCGATCTGGCGGTGCCCCGCGATATCGAGGCTGAAGTCGCCTCACTGGATGATGTCTATCTGTATGCGGTCGACGATTTGCAGGACGTCATTGATGAAAATCTGCAATCGCGCCAGCAGGCGGCCGAACAGGCGCATGATATTATTGATGAAGAGGTGCACCACTTTCTCAACTGGCAGCGCTCCCTGGATTCGGTTGATCTGATTTCCGAGTTACGCAGCTCCACCCGGAGCATGAGCCAGGAAGTGCTCAACAAGGCCCTTAAACAGGTGGCCGCCGGCGAATCGCCGGAGAAAGCCCTTGAGTTTCTTGCGCACACGCTCACCAATAAATTTCTGCATCGGCCCTGTACGTCTATCCGAAAAGCCTGCGAAGAAAACAATCGTGAATTGATCAATGCCGCCAAACAGCTGCTGATTAACAGCGATGACGATGAAAGCCGAAACAAATAACGCCCGGAAGCCATAATCCCAGGAAACCTCATTGAAAGAATCGATAGTTAACAAATTAAACAACCTGATTGACCGTCATGAAGAATTAGCCAGCCTCATGTCCGAACCTGACGTCATGTCTAATCAAAATGCCTTCCGTGACATGTCAAAAGAGTATGCGCAGCTCGAACCGGTGGTGACCTGCTACAAACACTATCTGGACGCCCAGCATGAACTCGCCAATGCCGAGGAGATGCTCAGGGACAAGGACCCCGATTTACGCGAAATGGCCGAAGAAGAGCGGAAGAAGGCCGGCAGGGACATCGAAAACCTGGGGCTTGAGCTACAGAAGCTGCTCTTGCCCACCGACCCCTACGATAACAGCAACGTCTTCCTGGAAGTGCGGGCGGGTACCGGTGGTGATGAAGCGGCTATCTTTGCCGGCGACCTGTTTCGTATGTATTCGCGTTATGCCGAAACAAAAAACTGGCAGATCGAGATCATTAATCAGAATCTGGGCGAACACGGCGGTTACAAGGAGATCATCGCGCGCATTATCGGTGAGGGGGCCTATTCCCGGCTGAAATTTGAATCGGGCGCTCACCGCGTGCAACGCGTACCGGAAACGGAATCACAGGGCCGGGTCCACACTTCGGCGGCGACGGTCGCGGTCATGCCGGAAATCGCTGACGTGGAACAAATTGAAATCAAGTCGGCCGATTTACGTGTAGACACCTACCGGGCCTCCGGCGCGGGCGGGCAGCACATCAACAAGACCGACTCGGCGGTACGGCTCACCCATATTCCTACCGGCACTATTGTGGAATGCCAGAACGAACGTTCGCAGCACAAAAATAAGGCGCGAGCGCTGTCGCTACTGCAGGCGCGCATCATGGATGTCAGGCTGGAAAAGCAACGCTCGGAACAGGCCCAGACCCGAAAAAGCCTGGTGGGCAGCGGCGACCGCTCCGAACGCATTCGCACCTACAATTTCCCTCAGGGTCGGGTCACCGACCACCGTATCAATTTGACACTGTATAAGCTGGATGAATTTACCGCCGGTGACATGGATCAGATTATTGATCCCCTGATTAACGAATACCAGGCCGAGCTGCTGGCTTCTCTGGCCGAATAATCTCCGCAATAATGCCCCGACCCAACATTGCTCAGGCCATCAAAGCGGCCACTGATACACTGGCAGAAACTTCCGCCTCCGCCCGCCTTGATGCCGAGGTGCTGCTGCGTCATGCACTGGAGTGCAGCGCCACTCACCTTCTGGCATGGCCCGAGAAAACCCTGGATGAGAAGCAGGCCCTGAACTTTGAACAGCTGATCGAACAGCGCCGCTCCGGTGTGCCGGTGGCGTATCTGACCGGCCACAAGGAGTTCTGGTCGCTGGATTTCAGGGTGACCCCGGCCACGCTCATTCCCAGACCGGAAACGGAGCTGCTGGTCGAGTTTGTTCTGGATAAATTTTCCAGCCGGAAAAAACTCAAGCTGATCGATCTGGGCACCGGCAGTGGCGCCATCGCCGTCGCCCTCGCCGGCGAAAAACCCGACTGGGACATAACGGCCACGGATGTTTCAGAGGAGGCCCTTGCTGTCGCTACCGAAAATGCCCGCAGGCATCAGATCAGCAATATCCAGTTCATCAAAAGCCACTGGTTCGAACAGATTGAACCACAGGGCTTTGACCTGATCATCAGCAATCCGCCCTACATTGCCCGGCACGACGCACACCTGTCTCAGGGTGATGTACGCTTCGAACCCCCCGGCGCACTGATTTCCGGCGACACCGGCATGGATGCCATTGAACATATCACCTCGCAAGCCAAACGCCATTTAAGCCGGGACGGCTGGCTGATTTTTGAACACGGCTATGACCAGAAACAGGCACTCTATGACTGTCTCAGCCGACACCATTTCCAGCACATTATTCAGCGGGAGGATTTGTCGGCACAGCCCCGAATAACGGCGGGCAGATAAGGCGCTACAGCGCAGGCCACGATTACTTTTATTTGCGTTGTCACCCCCAAAAACGCTCTGTAACATATATACTTTGAAATATGGTAAAAAAAAGCAGTATAGAAAACTTCACTCGGGGGGTCGCGTTAGCGTTGGTTAAAATGATTTCAAAAACTATATTTTTTATCTCCCTTTTCTGGGCATTGAGTTTCTATACCTTAAATGCTGTCGCCAAAGACCATTTTCCGCTGCTCACCTACGAATGTAATACCGCTAAAGATTTTCTTCTCATCACCAATACTCTACTCAAGGACGGGAAAGAAAAGGATTTCAAATACTCAGATGCTGACGGCACCTACAGCCCCTGGGATCTGGTGGAAATCAAGAATGGCAAGATCGTCGACGCTCGCTCTTTAACCAAAGAGTGCAAGCTGAGCTCGAAAAAATTCACGGTTATACTTGAACCGCACATATTCAATTACAGCCTGGACGGCACATGTGGAGCTTCCGTGTCCACCGCCATCACCATTCTGGCTAATGACATCTCTGTCTTGGAACGCAAGCCGTTTGAGTTTCACTGCCTCGGCAATACGGACATCATTACCGGGGTAAAAGTCATCGGAACCACCGGTGAGATCAAAACCCGAACCGAACCCAAGTATAAATATTATTAATCACTGCTAACTGCAAAACAGCCCGAACCGCTGCTAAAATATTGAATTAACAATCACCTTGCTTATGCTTGGCCACCACCTCGCCTTTCCCCATAAATACAAACTGCTTGCTATTCATACTCACCTGACCTAGATTTGGATCATGCCACTATGTCACGACATCATCAAAAACAGGGAGATACGCTTCACGCACTCCCTGGCCGAAGCCGACCAGGCCGAGAAGGCCGTACGTCTGCTCGCTGATATTGTCGGCATCGAGCTGGCGAATAAGACGCGCCCTAATGTTCTGCATGTTCGTTATGATGTTCGTGACATCACCCTGCAGATGCTCGAAGCCGCGCTGGAAGATGTCGGCTTCAGCCTGCATCACAATATGACGATGCGCTGCAAGCGTGAAATCATCGCCTACTGTGAAGGTGCACTGAGATCGAGCCTCGGCATCGACACCGATCGCCAGCACCCGCACTCACTTTCTCTGGCCAAACCGGTGCCTGACAACCACAACCTTGACCCCAGACCGGACAACTGGCGCAAATATATTTAACTCCTGATTTTTCCAGGGCCTGCGCACGCCTGTAAATCTGCGATTTCGCAATGTCGAGTTTGCTACAATACCCCCCATGAACGATGATCAACTCCTGCGCTATAGCCGCCACATTATGCTGCCCCAGATGGGGATCGAAGGTCAGCAGGCACTCGCTGATGCCCATGTCCTGATTATCGGGCTGGGTGGACTGGGTTCGCCTGCGGCGCTGTACCTGGCCGGCGCCGGCGTGGGCCAGCTGACGCTGGTCGATGATGACAGCGTCGAACTTAGCAACCTGCAACGTCAGATTATTCACCACCAGCACAACATCGGCGAGCGCAAGGTGGCCTCGGCCAAAAGCAACCTGCTGGCGATCAATCCCGATATCGATATTGTCACCATTGATCAGCGCCTGAATGAAGCGGCATTGGCTGAGCAGGTTCAGCGCGCGGACATCATCCTCGACGCCTCGGATAATTTTGCCACCCGCTTTGCCATCAACCGCGCCTGCGTCCAGCATAAAAAACCGCTGGTCTCGGGCGCAGCCATTCAGTTCGAAGGGCAGATCAGCGTCTTCGACAGTCGCGACAGTGACTGCCCCTGTTACAGCTGCCTCTATCCCGAACAAGGCGAAGACGTCCAGACCTGTAGCGAAAGCGGCGTGCTCGCACCCGTGGTTGGCGTTATCGGCAGCATGCAGGCGCTGGAAGCGATCAAACTCATCTGCAAGATTGGCGAACCGCTGTACGGACGTCTTTTATTATTCGACGCCCTTTCACTGCAATGGCGTTCGATGAATTTCAAAAAAGACCCCCACTGCCCGGTCTGCGGCACACCCGATTCTTAACCCCGATGTTTTCATAACAAGAAGAAATAATATGAACACAGAAACAAGCTCAACACTGGTGATTCCCCGTCAACTGGCCAATCAGATACTGGCTCATGCCCAGCACAATCCCGAAAACGAGATTTGCGGTCTAATCGGCGCACAAGATCATCAGGCCAAAAATTATTACCCGGTGCCTAATGTGGCCGTGGATACAGCAACCCGCTTCAGCATGGATGAACCGGCGCAAATTGCCGCGATGAAAGCCATGCGCGAACAGGGCGAAGAGCTACTGGCGATTGTGCACTCCCATCCTCACAGCAGCGCAGTTCCCTCCGCACTGGACCAGGCTCAGCACCAGTACCCCGAGGCCTATTATCTGATTGTTTCACTCAATACCGTCGGCGTGCTGGAACTGCGCGCCTTCAAACAGATTAACCAGCGCTTCGAACCGGTCGAACTTATTCTGGAACATCCGCCCGGTTAAAAATAACAACCCGCATTTCACCCCGAAGCAGCCTCGCCGGAACAGCAGGCGGCAACACGGCAAAAATATGGATGGCAAAACTACAGGACAGGAACTTCAAACAGTAGGATGAGTTTATAGTGGCGTTTTAATCGGTATCATGAGCAAGTAGCCCGGATGCAGCATAGCGTAATCCGGGGAAACTATCTCA